>JAUYUF010000110.1 GCA_030694835.1 Flavobacteriaceae bacterium
GATAAAATTGATAGAATATACATCAAACTACAATTTTCTGAAATTGATTTAACAACTACTGAAGGTTTAGATTGGTTGATGAATCATTTAAAAAATGAAAGAGTTGAAGTTTTTAGTGGATCAAAAACCTATGATTTAGAAAGAAATGAGGAGTTATTTAAATTGATAGAACAAGGAAGTATCATTACAAATGGCAAATTGTACAATGCATTTAACCAATTAATTGCTTAACTATATGTGGAACTCCTATACTTGCTTTTTCTGCCAATACAGTTAAATTTCTAAAATTATTTTCTTGTATTGCAGGTTTTGGATCAATAAAATATTTAGGAATATTACTACTGGCATACCTAATTAAATTAGCAGCAGGATATACTTGCATTGAGGTTCCAACAATCATTAAAATATCAGCCTGAGTAGTTATATACATTGCCTTTTCTAGCATAGGAACCATTTCTCCAAACCAAACAATATGAGGTCGTAATTGTGTTTTCTTATCACATAAATCACCTAAATTGATATCTGATTTACACTCATAAATTAGATTTTCATCCATAGAACTTCTTGATTTTAAAAGCTCTCCATGTAAATGGATGATATTAGAACTCCCAGCACGTTCATGTAAATCATCCACATTTTGCGTAATGATTGTTACCTCATAAAACTGTTCTAACGAAGCAAACGCAAAATGAGCTGCATTGGGAATTACATTTAATAATTGTTTTCTGCGTTGGTTATAAAAATCGAGAACTAAAGCTTTATTTTTATACCATCCTTCGGGCGAGGCTACTTCATAAATATCATGTCCTTCCCATAATCCATCAGCATCTCTAAAAGTTTTGAGTCCACTTTCTGCACTGATTCCTGCACCGGTTAGTACAACAATCTTTTTCATTTTAATTTTTTATGATTTTTTTGAGGGTAGCGATAGAGTCGCAATTTTCTATGATGAGTGATAATTTAAAGTCTTTAAAAGAAGTATTCACCCAATAAGTTTTACAAGGCTCAGTATTGGTATTACTTTTTTTGAAATCTACATTGCCATTTTTAATCATGTTTGAGAGTGATAAATCATCAATTTGATGTCCGATTAAAAATAATTGAGATGGAATAGTTTTTTTAAGTGTTTTTGATTGAATATTTTTTAAGACTCTAGCGTCAGGCATATAATCAAATGAAGCATCTTTTTTCATCCAGATAAAAAAAACAACAATTGCGCCAACAGCAAATCCAAATCCGTATAAAAAAAATCTTTTTTTTAAATCCATAAATTTTTATAATATTAATAAATTGATATCTCTAAAGGGTAAATTAAACCAATCTGCAACAGATTTATTTGTTAAAATTCCATGATAAAAATACATTCCTTTTCTTAAACTTAAGTCAAACTTAAGTGCATTTTCAAATCCACCTTCTTCTGCTATATTAAGTAAATAAGGGCTGAAAATATTGCTGATAGATAGCGATGCTGTTTTTGCATATCTCGAAGGGATATTAGGAACACAATAATGTATAACACCGTGTTTGGTATAGGTTGACTCGTTATGAGAAGTTAAATCAGAAGTTTCAAAACAACCGCCTCTATCTATACTTACATCAACTATAATTGCTCCATCTTTCATTCCTCTTACCATTTCTTCTGTTACTAAAATAGGAGATCTTGTTTTTCCTCTAATGGCGCCAATAGCTACATCGCAACGTTTTAATGCTTTTACAAGTGTTTTTGGTTGTATTGTAGAGGTGTAAATTAATGTTCCTAAAGTGTGTTGTAAATGTCTTAATTTAGTAATCGAATTATCAAATATTTTTACGGTGGCACCTAATCCCAATGCACTTCGAGCTGCAAATTCACCAACAGTTCCTGCTCCTAAAATAACTACATCTGTTGGAGGAACTCCTCCAATATTACCTAATAACAATCCGTTTCCTTGATGCACATTACTCATTAATTCTGCAGCTATTAGTATTGAAGCAATTCCAGCAATTTCACTTAAAGATTTAACAACAGGATATTGATTTTGCTCATCGCGTATGAAATCAAAAGCTACAGCAGTAATTTTTTTGGCTGCGATGGCATCAAAATAAGCAACTGATTGGGTTTTTAGTTGTAGTGTAGAAAACAAAATGCTTTGTGGTTTCATCAATGCAATTTCTTCTAAAGTTGGAGGTGCAACTTTTAAAACGATATTACAATTGAAAACTTCTTTTTGGTCGTAGGTAATTTTAGCACCTGCATCTGAGTACTCTTGGTCAGAAAAATTGGCTCCCTTACCAGCTTCTGATTCAATAACAATTTGATGACCTTGGTTACATAAAGCATTTACAGCATCTGGAGTAAGACAAATTCTTTTTTCTTGTAAAAAAACTTCTTTTGGAATGCCAATAAATAATTCGCCTTTTTGCTTTTGGATCTCAAGTTTTTCTTCTTGAGGCATCAATTCGCTCTTACTGAATGGAGAAATAGTACTACCCATGATTTAATATTTCAATAGTTCGTTCTTGATCGTTAATTACTTCAATGATAACTTCATCAATGTTTAAAGGTAATAAATTTTTCACTTTATTAGGCCATTCAATAAAACACCATGCGCCACTATCAAAATATTCTTCAATTCCCATATCCATAGCCTCTGTTTCATTATTAATACGATAAAAATCAAAATGAAAAACAAATACATTGTTATCTGTTTGGTATTGATTTACTAATGAAAAAGTTGGTGAGCTCGTAACATCATTAATTCCTAAAAATTTTACTATTTCTTTTATCAGGGTAGTTTTTCCTGCGCCCATTTCACCATTAAAAGTGATAATTTTACTTTTAGAATTTTCTATTATTGTTTTGGCTACCTGAGGTAAATCTTTAATATGATATTTTAACTTCATCAATAAATTTATTTAGGAGCAAATATAACACAAGGAATAATCATTTCTTCTAATGAAATTCCACCATGTTGATAAGAATTTTTATAATAATTGACGTAATGATTATAATTATTTGGATAAGCAAAAAATAAATTTTCTTTTGCAAAAATGAATGAACTACTCATTGAAATTGAAGGTAAAAATATGTCTTTCGGATTTTTTTCTGCGTAAACATCATTGTTTTCATAGGATAAACTTCTACCAGTTTTATACCTAAGATTGGAACTAATTTCCTTATCACCAATTACTTTAGTTGGATTTTTGCAATTGATAGTTCCGTGATCGGTAGTAATAATTAATTTCATATTAAGTTGCTGAGCTTTTTGAATGATTTCTAAAAGTGGAGAATTGTTAAACCAACTCAATGTTAAAGATCGATAAGCTTTATCATCACCAGCTAATTCTTTAATTACATCCATTTCTGTTTTGGCGTGTGAAATCATATCCACAAAATTGTAAACGATAACAGTTAAATCATTGTCTTTATATGATTTAAAATTGTCTGCAGTTTGTTTTCCTGCTTTTAAATTGGTAATTTTAATAAAATCGTGTTTTATTTTAAGACTATTACGTTTTAGGTTTTCAGTTAAAAATTCATCTTCATACATATTTTTCAATCCTTCATCTGGATCATTTTTCCAATACTGTGGATATTTTTTTTCCATTTCTAACGGCATCAGTCCTGAGAATAAAGCATTTCGAGCATATTGAGTAGCTGTAGGCAAAATGCTGTAATACATCAATTCTTCTTCTGTTTTATAAAATTGGTTGATGATAGGTTCTATAATTCTAAATTGGTCATAACGCAAATTATCAATAACAATTAATAAGGTGTTTGATTCTTTTTTAATGATTGGAAAAACTACTTCTTTTAATAAATTATGTGATAAAATTGGTCTGTCAGCACTTGTTAACCAATCTTTATATCGCTTTTTGATAAACTTAAAAAAATGACTATTGGCCTCTTGTTTTTGACTTTCAAGAATTTCAACCATTGATAAATCAGTAATATTTTCAAGAGCTAACTCCCAATATACCAATTTTTTATAAAGATTAGCCCAATCTTCATAAGAATTAACCATAGACAGTTCCAGAGCAATTTTTCTAAATTCTTTTTGGTAATTAGTAGTCGTTTTCTCTGAAATAAGTCTAGAATGATCCAATGTTTTTTTAAGAGATAATAAAATTTGATTTGGATTAACTGGTTTAATTAAAAAATCAGCTATTTTAGAACCAATTGCCTCTTCCATAATATATTCTTCCTCACTTTTAGTAATCATAATTACTGGCAAATTGGGTCTTTTTTCTTTTAATTCAGTCAGTGTTTCCAATCCACTTAGTCCGGGCATATTTTCATCTAAAAAAACAACATCAAAGTCTTTTTCTTCAATAATATCAACTGCATCAGTTCCGTTAGAACAAGTAGTAACTTTATACAGTTTTTGTTCTAAAAATAAGATATGCGGTTTTAGTAAATCTATTTCATCATCAATCCAAAGTATTTGTATGTCTTTCATTGTTACTATATTTGTGTATCTATTTTTAAAAATTGTATTGTGCCAAAGTTACACGTCAACAAGTTTAAGATATTAAACGACCCAATTTACGGATTTATTACTATTCCAAATAGTTTAATTTTTGATTTAATAGAACATCCTTATTTTCAGAGGTTGCGCAGAATATCTCAAATGGGATTATCATCTTTAGTATACCCT
>JAUYUF010000112.1 GCA_030694835.1 Flavobacteriaceae bacterium
TGAATTAGGACCTGGAAGAGAAAGAAGTGGAGTAGATTACAATGTAGGAAATCTAAAATTTATTACTAGTTTAGAATATCGATTTAAAATATTGAATAGTTTCAAAGGTGCTTTATTTACTGATATTGGAAACATTTGGGACATCACCAACTCATCATTAACTACTTCTGAATCTGGATTTAACGGATTAAAATCAATTAAAGAATTAGCCGTTGGCAGTGGATTTGGTTTACGTTATGACTTTAGTTTTTTAGTACTTCGATTTGATATCGGTTTTAAAACATATGAACCTTACTTGGAAAATAATAAGTGGTTTTCTAATTACAATTTTATGAATGCAGTTTATAATATTGGAATTAATTATCCTTTTTAAATTGACTTTTAAACTTTTCTTTTTCTTAATTTTGTAACTATTAAAATTAAATATATATGAGCTATAAATTTAAACCTGGTGTTTTATTCGGAAAAGACCTTCAAAATATGTTTCAATATGCAAAAGAAAATAATTTTGCGATACCAGCTGTTAATGTCACTGGTTCAAATACCATTAATGCTGTTTTAGAAACATCCAAAGCGTTAAATGCTCCAGCGATTATACAATTTTCTAATGGTGGAGCACATTTTAATGCAGGTAAAGGACTGAGTAATGAGAATCAAAAAGCCGCAATTGCAGGAGCTATTGCTGGCGCTAAACATATTCATTTAATGTCTGAAGCATATGAAATTCCAGTTATACTTCATACGGATCATTGTGCTAAAAAATTACTTCCATGGATAGATGGTTTATTGACTGCTGGTGAACAACATTTTAAAGCATATGGAAAACCTTTGTTCAGCTCACATATGATTGATTTATCTGAAGAACCAATTGAAGAAAATATCGAAATATGTAAATCATATTTAGAAAGAATGCATAAAATAGGTATGACTTTAGAAATTGAATTAGGTATTACAGGCGGTGAAGAAGATGGAGTTGATAATACTGATATAGACAATTCTAAACTCTATACACAACCAGAAGAAGTGGCTTATGCATATGAAGAACTTTCTAAAATAAGTAATCAATTTACAATTGCTGCATCTTTTGGTAATGTTCATGGTGTTTATAAACCAGGAAATGTAAAATTGATGCCAAAAATTTTAGACAATTCTCAAAAATATATCGAGAAAAAATTCAATACTGATAAAAATCCGGTTGATTTTGTTTTCCATGGTGGATCAGGTTCTACTCTAGAAGAAATTAGAGAAGGTATTTCATACGGTGTAATCAAAATGAATATCGATACTGATTTACAATATGCTTTTATGGAAGGTATCAGAAATTACTTCAAAAATAAATCGACTTATTTAGAAGGTCAAATTGGGAATCCAGAAGGAGATGATGTTCCAAACAAAAAGTATTACGACCCAAGAGTTTGGCTTCGCGAAGGAGAATTAACTTTTAAAACTCGTTTAAAATCATCATTTGAAGATTTAAACAATATCAACACATTGAAATAGATCGAAATTTAAAAAAGTAAAACCTCTGATAATTTTTACTAAATTGCCCCCGTTTAACAAATATTTGAAGTTATGACACTTTGGTTCAAAAGAAAAGAAAAGGGAATTCATACACCATCCGAACAAAAAAAGGATGTTCCTAAAGGATTGTGGTATAAATCTCCTTCAGGTAAAATTATTGATACAGAACAGTTAAAAGAAAATTTTTATGTAAGTCCAGAAGATGGATATCATGTAAGAATTGGAAGTAAAGAATATTTTGAAATCTTTTTTGATGATAATAAGTTTACCGAGTTATTTCCAAATTTAACATCAAAAGATCCTTTAAATTTTACTGATAGCAAAAAATATGTAGACCGATTAGCTGAAGCACAAAGAGATACTAATTTGAAAGATGCCGTTAGGGTTGCTGTAGGAAAATCTTTTGGAAAAGATCTTGTAATCGCTGCAATGGATTTTAGTTTTATTGGAGGTTCTATGGGAAGCGTTGTTGGAGAAAAAATTGCTCGTGCTATTGATTTTTCCATCAGAAAAAAACTTCCTTTTTTATTAGTTTCAAAATCTGGTGGAGCAAGAATGATGGAAGCCTCATTGTCTTTAATGCAATTGGTAAAAACTTCTGCTAAATTAGCACAACTTTCGGCAGCTAAATTACCATATATTGCCTTATGTACCGATCCTACTACTGGTGGAGCAACCGCTTCTTTTGCTATGTTAGGAGATATTAATATTGCTGAACCCGATGCTTTGATAGCTTTTGCTGGTCCAAGAGTTGTAAAAGATACAACAGGAAAAGAATTGCCAGAAGGATTTCAACGCTCTGAATTTGTATTAGAACATGGATTTTTAGATAAAATTATAGAAAGAAAAAATTTAAAAAAGCAAATCAATTTATATATTGATTTGATTCAAAACTTACCGATTAGAAAATAAAAAAAGCCTCGATAAATCGAGGCTTTTTCAATTAATAACGGTATTTACTTTATCTTTTTCCTAATAAAATCTCTTTAACTTCACCCAAATCATTGGTAAATGTTGCTTTATAATCACATGCTCCATCTCCAAAATCAATAGTTCCAGATCTATCATTTCTTTGTACTTTAATAGCACCTCTTACTAAAAATCTGCAAGTCATTTCTCTTCTTAACGGAATGATAATTTCTCCTTTATGAATTGCTCCATTTTTAAATACTGTTGTCCAACTTCCTGTAATTAAGAATATATTATCACCCCAAAAACCCATTGTATCTTTACCTGCAATCATTTCTCTAACTTTTGTGCTGGTGCGTTCAATATACAATCCATCAGCAAAAGTAATTTTAATATTTACCTTAACTGTTGATTGAGGATTTCCATTAGTATTTGCAGCTACACGTTCTACTGAAGTTGTTCCTTCTACTTTTTTATTATTTAAGAAGAAATTCTCATATTTTACGGTTATAGTGTGCGATAAAAGATCTCTATTTCTATTAAAAACTATGATGATTTTTCCTTTAACAATATTTCCATTAGGAAGTGTACAACCTTCTCCAAAATCAATGGTCACTGTTTTCATAATTTCAGCGGTATCCCATTTAACAGATCTCGTTCCGCAATTAGGGAAAAAACTAGTAAATTCCATTCTGCTACCCATCATCCCATCTTCCACAAATAATTGATCCACCAAATCAGCAATTCCTTCAGTTACTTCATCTCCATCTGCAATTACTTGAGCATCTTCAACAGCAATGGGATCAGCAGAAAATATGGCTTCATCATCTCCTTGACAATTTGATAATA
>JAUYUF010000119.1 GCA_030694835.1 Flavobacteriaceae bacterium
ATTATTAGCTAAATAGGAATAATTTAATATTTTTAAGCACTTTATTTACTTGTTTAAAATACTGTAAATCAATACGTAAAACATTTATTATAAAATGATTTTTTTAAAATATTAAAGAGCATTAAACCGATTACTCAAAAAAACTATATACTTTTGTCGCTGTAAAATAGAGAGATGGCAAAGAATTTAATTATAGTTGAGTCGCCGGCAAAGGCAAAAACAATCGAAAAATTTTTAGGAAAAGACTTTCAAGTAGAGTCAAGTTTTGGACATATAGCCGATTTACCCTCAAAAGAAATTGGAATTGATTTAGAACACAGTTTTGAACCTAAATATGTAGTTTCTACAGACAAAAAAGCTGTTGTAAAGAAACTAAAAGATTTGGCAGATAAAGCTGAAATAGTTTGGTTAGCAAGTGATGAAGACCGTGAAGGAGAAGCAATTGCTTGGCATTTATTTAATCAATTAAAGTTAAAAGAAGAAAAAACAAAACGGATTGTTTTTCATGAGATTACCAAAAATGCCATTGTTAATGCTGTTGAAAATCCACGTTCTATTGATATCAATTTAGTCAATGCCCAACAAGCCCGCAGGGTTTTAGATAGAATTGTGGGCTATGAATTATCGCCAGTTTTATGGAAAAAAATTAAAGGCGGACTTTCAGCAGGACGCGTACAATCGGTTGCAGTTAGATTAATTGTTGAAAGAGAACGTGAAATTCAAGCGTTTAATTCAAAAGCTTCCTATAAAGTGGTTGGTGAATTTGAAAACTCAGACCGAAAAAAGTTTACTGCTACTTTACCCAAGAATTTTGAAATCGCAGAAACTGCTCATGAATTTTTAAAAAGTTGTTTTGAAGCACAATTTACAGTTGCAGATTTGCAAACTAAACCTGCAAAAAAATCGCCTGCGCCACCATTTACAACTTCGACTTTGCAACAAGAAGCATCAAGAAAATTAGGTTTTTCAGTGGCAAGAACGATGCAAGTTGCCCAAAGATTGTACGAAGAAGGTTATATCACTTATATGAGAACTGATAGTTTGAATCTATCAAATGAAGCGGTAAATTCCATTCAAGAAGAAATTACCAACAATTTTGGTTCAAAATACAGTAAACCTAGAGTTTATAAATCTAAAGCCAAAGGTGCTCAAGAAGCACATGAAGCTATTAGACCAACTAATATTAGCGTTAATGTTATTCATGAGAATAGAGATTTAGATCGGTTGTACCAATTAATTTGGAAACGAACTATTGCCTCACAAATGAGTAGTGCCATTTTAGAAAAAACAACTGTAAAAATCATCAACAATAAAAACAATTATGAGTTTATTGCTAATGGTGAAGTGGTGAAATTTGATGGTTTTCTAAAAGTGTATATTGAAAGTTCTGATTTTGATGATGAAGAACAGGAAGGAATGTTGCCAAATTTAACAGTAACTGAAATTCTGTTAAACAATTATATTACAGCAACAGAAAGATATACAAAACCACCATATAGATATACAGAAGCTTCTTTGGTAAAACAATTAGAAGAATTAGGTATTGGCCGCCCATCAACTTATGCGCCTACTATTTCAACCATCCAAAAAAGAACTTATGTAGATAAAGGAAGTATAGATGGTGAAGTTAGAGAATATCAACAACTATTACTTAAAAAGAATCAAATATCTACCAGTACTTTATCAGAGAAAATTGGTTCGGATAAAGGAAAATTAGTGCCAACAGATATTGGATACATTGTTAATGATTTTCTTTGTGAAAATTTTAAAGAAATTCTAGATTATCAGTTTACCGCCAATGTTGAGGAGGATTTTGATGATATTGCTGATGGGAAAAAGGATTGGATTTCAATGATTAAAAATTTCTATAAACAATTTCATCCACAGGTAGAAAATGTAGAAGCAAATGCAGAGAGAGCAACTGGATCAAGATTATTAGGAACTGATCCTGAAAACGGTAAAAATGTTTATGTACGACTAGGTCGTTACGGTGCGATGATTCAAATTGGAGAAGCAACAGATGAAGAAAAACCTCGATTTGCCAGTTTATTAGAAAGTCAATCAATTAGTGAAGTTAACTTAGACGATGCTCTTAAATTGTTTAAATTACCAAAAGATTTGGGTATTTATCAAGATTTAAAGGTGATTTTATCTTCAGGTCGTTTTGGACCATACCTATTATATAATGAGAAATTTATTTCATTACCGAAAGGAGAAGATATTCATGAGGTTAGTTTAGATAGAGCAATAGAATTAATTAAAGAAAAACAACAAGCAGATGCGCCCATTGCTACCTATCAAAATTTACCAGTTCAAAAAGGAGTTGGCCGTTTTGGTCCTTTTATTAAATGGAATGATTTATTTATCAATGTGAGTAAAAAATATGATTTTGATAATCTTTCACAATCAGATATTTTATCTTTAATTGATGATAAGCTTCAAAAAGAACATGATAAATATATTCACAATTGGGAAACTAAAGGAATTTCAATACAGAAAGGTCGTTGGGGACGTTTTTATCTTCACTCTGGTAAAATAAAAATAGAACTATCTAAGAATCTGAAGGTTGAAACCATGACTTTGGATGATGCTGAAAAAATACTCCAAGAGTTAAAATCAAGTAAAAAAACATCCAAAAAACCTGCAGCTAAAAAGAAAAAATAATATATCTTAACACCATTAGAATTTAACAATAAACTATGAGTGTTGATTATTTATCACCAGTTTCAGATTCTTTATATGAAGAAATAGAACATCTTCATAGTCAAGCTATTGGAAGATTAATAAAGATTCATTCCAATAAAAATGGACTGCCAGATTTGGATCAAGTAAAGCTTGCAATTATAGGTGTTCAAGAAGGTAGATTAGCCATTAATAACGAATCAACCGGAGAAGGACTAGATTTAATTCGTAAAGAGTTTTATCAATTATATCAAGGAAATTGGACTAGTTCAATTGTTGATTTGGGGAATATTACCAAAGGTGCTGATGTTTCTGATACCTATTTTGCATTAATTGAAGTACTTCGTTATTTATTAAAACGAAATATAATTCCTATCATTTTAGGCGGTGAGCATGATTTAACCTATGCTAATTATCGAGCCTATGATTCTCTTGAGCAAATGGTAAATTTAGCAGTTGTTGATCATAAATTTGACTTAGGAACTATATCAGATGAAATCAATTCTCAATCTTATTTAAGTAAGATTATCATGGAAAAACCCAATAACTTATTTAATTTTAGTAATATTGGTTATCAGTCTTATTTTGTTCCACAAGATGAAATAGATTTGTTAGATTCTATGTATTTTGATTGCATTCGTTTAGGTGAAGCTAAAAAAATTGAGAATGTAGAGCCTCTGCTTCGCGATGCTGATTTGGTGAGTATTGATATAAATGCTGTTCGTCAATCTGAAGCTCCAGCAAATCAAAATGCAACTCCAAATGGATTTTATGGAGATGAAATTTGCGCCGTTGCTCGTTATGCTGGTATCAGTGATAAAGTTTCTTCATTTGGAATTTATGAGTATAACCCTATATTTGATAGAAACAATCAAACGGCACAATTAGTGGCTCAAATGATTTGGTATTTTATTGAAGGAGTGAATTTTAGAGCGAATGATTATCCATTTGGATCAAAAGAAAATTATCAAAAATATATAGTCCCAATAGAAGATGAGGATTTAATATTTTATAAAAGTATCAAAAGTGGAAGATGGTGGTTTGAAATTAATATCAAAGAAAATAATAATATTAAAAGAAAATCGTTAATACCATGTACCTATCAGGAATATGTAAATGCAACCAATCAAGATATTCCTGAACGTTGGTACAAAACAATAAGAAAGATAATTTAAGTTGAATTAAGTTGTATATATAACGCCCAAGTATAGTTGATACTTCAAAATATATTTTATATTTGTGAGTTAGTACGGGCTTTAGATTAAATAAAGAGTTGTATTTTAGTATAAGATAAAAATTAATTATGAGGAGAAATACAGTTTATCTGTTGCTTATAGTAGCGTTTTTTTATAGTTGTAGTAGTTCAAATGATCGTGGAGAATTAGTAGGTGTTAAAACCAAAGCCAAATGGTATGGAGAGAAACCTTACGGTATGGTATTAATTCCTGGAGGTTCATTTACAATGGGTAATCAAGATGAAGATATCTCAAATGCATTAAACGCTCCAACTAGAACTATAACAGTCCGCCCTTTTTACATGGACGAAACCGAAATTACTAACAGCGAATATAAAGAATTCGTTTTTTGGGTTCGCGATTCAGTAGTAAGAACAAAACTTGCTTTACTTGCAGAAGAGTTAGCTTATGGAAAAGAACCTTCAAAGGAAGGGATTCAGCGTTTTCAATTTATGAACATTGATACCACTAAAGCCTCACCATATATTAAATATATGTTGAAGTATTATGGAAGTTTAGGTGATTTCAATTCACCAACACAAGGAAAAGTACTTAATTGGAAAGAAAAATTAGATTGGAGCCCAAATCGTTTTACTGATGAATATTATGCAGAAGTAATGGATACTATGTTTGTGCCAATAGATGAAAGTATCAATGGTCGTAGAATGATTGATGTAAAAAAACTCAAGTATAGCTATGTTTGGCTTGATATTGAATCTGCAGCCAAAAGTACTGGAAATAGAAAAGACTTTATTAGAAAAGAGGTAGTTAATATTTATCCCGATACAACTGTTTGGGTTAAAGATTTTAATTATTCGTATAATGATCCAATGCATCAAGATTATTTTTGGCATGAAGCCTATGCTGATTATCCTGTTGTTGGTGTAAGTTGGAAACAAGCAAAAGCTTTTTCTAATTGGAGAACCAAAAAGAAAAATGATTATTTAAGATCTAAAAAACACCCAAGCACTGTTCCTCAATTTAGACTTCCAACTGAAGCTGAATGGGAATTTGCTGCAAGAGGAGGATTAAATTTTGCCGTTTATCCTTGGGGTGGTCCATATACTACTACCGATAGAGGTTGCTTCTTAGCTAACTTTAAACCTAGTAGAGGTGATTATGCTGTTGATGGGGCTCTATATACTATGGAAGCAAAATCATATAATCCTAATGGATTTGGATTATACAATATGTCTGGAAATGTTTCTGAATGGACCAACTCTGCCTATCAAGAATCATCTTATTATTTTGGATCAACGATGAATCCAAATGTTGAAGATGCAAAAAACAATAGAAAAGTAATTAGAGGTGGTTCATGGAAAGATGTAGCTTATTTTTTACAAGTTAGTTCACGTGATTTTGAATATGGTGATTCAGCTAGAAGTTATGTGGGTTTCAGAACAGTTCATGATTATTTGGGTACCAATTTAACAGGAAAAAAAACAAAAACAAAAAAATAAAAGTAACCCCAATCATTAAATATTAAAGATTATGGCACAAACAAAATCATCAAAAAAAATGTTTAACATGGCCTACGGGTTAGGTGCATCTGTTGTTATTATTGGAGCTTTATTTAAAATTGCACACTGGGATTATGGTACTCAAATTTTAACAATTGGTATGATTGTAGAAGCAATAGTATTTGCAATTTCTGCTTTTGAACCAATAGATGAAGATATGGATTGGTCTCTAGTTTTTCCAGAATTAGGCAAAGATAAAACAGGAAAAAGAGCTACAACATATGAGTCTGATGATGTTGAAGGTATTTTAGCACATAAATTAGATGATTTACTTAAAGATGCTAAGGTTGACGCTGATTTGTTTAAAGGATTCACTAACAGTATTCAAAAATTAGAAAGTGCAGCAAAAGAAATTGCTACAACTCATGATTCTATTTCTGCTACTAGTAAATATAGTGAACAATTAACATTAGCAGCTGTTCAAATGGAAGCTCTTAATAAGTTATATAGTTCTCAAGTAGAAAATGCAGCTCGTCAAGCTGAAATAAATAATGCTTCTGCTACAAATGCCGAACGATTAAGAGAACAAATGGAGTCGCTATCTACTAACATGGAGTCATTAAATGTTGTTTATGGTAAGATGTTATCGGCCATGTCCAACAAATAATTGAAATAGATAGAAACGAAACATTAGTATTCATATAAACAAACAAGAAATGGCTGGAGGACAATTATCACCACGACAGAAGATGATTAATCTAATGTATCTTGTATTTATTGCTATGCTTGCAATGAATATGTCAAAAGAGGTGCTTTCATCTTTTGGTTTTCTTAATGAAAAATTAACAGAATCAAATTTAAAGTCAGATTTAAAAAATAAAGCAGCATTTAATAGTCTAGCTCAAAAAGCCGCAGAACAAAAAGAAAAATATGAACCATTAAGAGTTAAAGCTGAGAATATTAGAAGCTTGTCTTTAGATCTATATAATTATATTGAAAACATAAAATCTTTAATGACCCAAAAATTGCCGGATAAAAAAGATTATGAAGTTATGGATCAAACTGCTTTTTTAGATGAATATTTTTTTGAAGGAGATGGCCATAGTGATAAAGGAAAGGAATTTGTTGATAAAATAAATAATTATAGAACTACAGTTGAAAAAAGACTTGGTCCAGGTACTGAGCATTTAACTTCTGTTTTGAAAGAAAGGTTTAACACTGCAGATGTTAAAACAAGAGATGGAGGCAAAAAAACATGGTTAAAATATCATTTTGAAGCATTTCCACTAATTGCTTCTTTAACAAACTTGACTCAAATTCAAATGGATATCAAAACCACTGAAACTGAGATTTTGAGCGAATTACTTCAAGGTCAGTTAATTAGTGATGTTTCTATGACCAAATATGAAGCAATTGTTATACCAAATAAAACTGCCTTTTTCCAAGGAGAAATGTTTAAAGGAAAAATTGTTTTAGGTAAAGTAGATCCAACATTAAAACCGACAAGTGTGGAAATTAATGGTAGAAAAATAGCAGAAGACAAACTAGAGGCAGGTCAAGTGTTGTTAGAGTTTCCTTCAGGCAATGTAGGTGAAAATAATATCAAAGGTAAATTTGTCTTTATGGAAAATGGACAAGCTGTTGAAATTCCTATAACAAGTACATATGCTGTAGTTTCTAAACCGAATAGTGCCGTTGTTTCTGCTGATAAAATGAATGTGGTATACAGAGGAGTCGAAAACCCAATTACGATTTCTATTCCTGGAGTACATGATAATAATGTTACTGCTTCAGCACCGGGTTTAAGAAAAACATCAGGTTTAGGTAAATATATTTTAGAACCTGAAACAGGTAATGAAGTGTCAATAAAAGTATCGGGAAAACTTCCTGACGGATCAATTGTTTCATCTGGTCAAACTTTTAGAATCAAAGATATTCCCGCTCCAACTGGTAGCGTACGTATGGAATATGGTTCCTTAAGAATGCCTAGAGAAAGTTTAGCAAAAGCTACTATTGGTGCAGCAATCCCTGATTTTGAATTTGATTTGAATTTGGTAATTAGTGGATTCAAAGTTAAAGTACCTGGTCAAGCAACTGTTATTGTTAATGGTAGCAGATTTGATGATCAAGCTCAAAGAGCTTTAGACCGAGCAAAAATTGGTGATATTATTATCATTTTTGACGTAAAGGCTCAAATTCAAAACAATTCATCTTATAAATTAAAAAATGTTTTGCCAGTTAGTATTGAATTAACAAATTAAGAAAATGAAGTTTTTTAAAAATATATCCCTGATTTTAATTTTATTCTACACTTATAATAATGTGTGGTCGCAAGCAAATTTATTAAATGCTAAAGATCCAAATGAAATTGGAAAAAAGAACCAAAGACAGTTAATAGCAGATAATGATGAGCCATTACCATATGGTTTTGTTGATGATAGAGATATTCTTTGGTCAAAAATTGTTTGGGAATATATTGATTTAAACGAAAGATTAAATTTACCATTATACTATCCTACGGAGAGTAATCAGATTAGTTCCGACAGACGTTCTCTTTTTGAAACCTTATTAAATGGTATAAATAAAGGTAAAATCACACAGATTTATAATGATGATTATTTTACTCAAAAATTAACAGCTGCCGATATCTCTAAAAGATTAATTAGGGTTGATACAATTGATGCAGGATTTGCCGTTTTAAACACAAATCCAAATGCAAATATTGAAGAATATATTGATAGAACTGCATTAACATCACATAGAATTGTTGGGTTTGAAATAAAAGGTGTTTGGTATTTTGATAAGAAATTAGGTGAATTGAAATATAGATTATTAGGAATAGCTCCAATGGCACCAGATATTCAAACTATTGGAAGAGGTGGGAATCCTAATGAAAAAATTCCAGTATTTTGGGTGTATTATCCTGATGCTAGAAAGATTTTACATGATATGAAAATATTCAACCCAAAAAATTCAGCATATCCAATTTCTTTTGATCACGTTCTAAATTCACGTAGATTTAGTGCAGTAATTACAAGAGAAGAAAATATTTATGGTAACCGAAAAATTTCAGATTATATAAGAGGTAATTCATTATTCCAAGTTTTAGAGGCTGAGAAAATTAAAGATGGTATTAGAAATAAGGAGCTTGATATGTGGAATTATTAAATCCCTAAAAACATATAAAACGTTCGCTGGTCGAGCGTTTTTTTATAACCATTCATTAACACTTTCAATAAATTTAAATTCGATACTTTTGTAAAAAAGTGATTTAATCAATCTATACATGCTGAATATACACAATTTAACGATTTCATTTAGTGGAGAAGATTTATTCTCAGAAATAACTTTTAAAATTGATCGTGGTCAAAGAATTGGGTTAATTGGTAAAAATGGTGCTGGTAAATCTACCCTATTAAAAATAATTGCAGGAGAACAAGAATATGATGCAGGAAGTATAGCAATAGATAAGGAAATTAGCATTGGGTTTTTAAAACAAGATATTGATTTTGATAAAGGATTTACCATATTAGAGGAGTCTTATAAAGCATTTACACAGTTAAAAAAACTTGAAAAAGAGATTGATAAAATTAATAAAGAACTTGCTGTTAATCAAGATTACAACAGTGAGTATTATAATCAATTAGTAGATAATTTAAGCGATTTAAATCATAGATTTGAATTATTAGGTGGTTATAAATATCAAGGTGAAACTGAAAGAATTTTAATTGGATTAGGTTTTAAACGTGAAGATTTTGATAAGCAAACAGACACTTTTTCAGGTGGCTGGAGAATGAGAATTGAATTAGCAAAATTGCTATTACAAAATAATGATATTTTACTTTTAGATGAGCCAACTAATCACTTAGATATTGAATCAATTGTATGGTTTGAGAATTTTTTAAAGAGTTATCCGGGAGCAGTAATTTTGGTTTCGCACGATAAAATGTTTTTAGATAATGTTACCAATCGTACAATAGAAATCTCTTTAGGTCAAATTTATGATTATAAAAAACCATATTCTGAATATCTTCTTTTAAGAAATGATATCAAAGAAAAGCAATTACAAACACAAAAAAATCAGGAAAAGGAAATAAAGCAAACAGAGCAATTAATCGAAAAATTTAGGTATAAAGCTTCAAAGGCAGCTTTTGCTCAATCGTTAATAAAAAAGTTAGATAAAGTTGATCGTATTGAGGTTGATGATACTGATAATTCAGTGATGAATATTAAGTTTCCTTTATCTGTTCAGCCAGGAAAAGTGGTTTTTGAGGTTGAGAATGCTTCTAAAAATTATGGTGATAAAAAAGTCCTAACCAATGTTAATATGTTGATAGACAGAGGAAGCAAAATTGCTTTTGTGGGTCAAAACGGACAAGGGAAAACGACTCTTGCTAAAATGTTGGTAAAAGAGGTGGAGTTTCAAGGAAAAATAAAACACGGACATAATGTTCAAATTGGCTATTTTGCTCAAAATCAAGCAGAATATTTAGATGGAAATCTTACAGTTTTAGAAACTATGGAAAATGCTGCAAACGAGCATAATAGGTCAAAAGTTAGAGATATGTTAGGTGCATTTTTGTTTGGAGGTGAAGAAGCGGATAAGAAAGTTAAAGTCCTTTCTGGTGGTGAACGAAACAGATTAGCATTATGTAAAATGTTGCTTTCTCCCTTTAATGTTTTAATTATGGATGAGCCAACAAATCACCTAGATATTGCATCTAAAAATGTATTAAAACAAGCACTCATAAATTTTGAAGGTACCCTTATTTTAGTGTCGCATGACCGTGATTTTTTACAAGGACTCACTAATAAAGTATACTTTTTTAAGGATCAAAAAATAATTGAATATTTAGGAAACATCAATGAATTTTTATCACAGCAAAATTTAAATAATTTCAGAGAAGCTGAAAAGAAAACTATTTTAACGGTTCAAGAAAATAGTAGTAGTAAAGAAAATTATCTTCAGAATAGGCAATCAGAAAAGGAAATTAAACAGCTTAAAAATAAACTTAATAAGTTTGAAAAAGAAATTGCCAAAATTGAAGATGATATTAAAACTATTGAAACGCAGTTAGCTAAAAATTTAGTTGAAGTAACTCCAGATTTCTTTGCAAAATATCAGGCTAAAAAAGATCAATTAGAGCAGTTGATGGATGAATGGACTTTGTGTGCTGATTTACTAAATTGAAAGTTGAATATTTTAGAGGATAAAAAAAAGACTTATCAAAAATAATTTTGAATAGTTTAACATTTTTCAACTTCTAAAATATAGGAAAGTAACAAAATAATTAGTTAATTTTATCAACAAATTTATAATAGAAATTACTTGTAATTATTTAATATGAAAATTAAAATACTTTTATATAGTCTTTGTTTGTCAGTTGTTTTATCTAGTTGTTACTCTAAAAAACAAGTTTATACTCCGCAGCAAACTACAACAAAATCAGTTAGTCAAAAACCTATTGAATCTGTTGTTAAAACAAAAGAAGAAGTAAAAACAGAAGTTAGAAATAGCGCTTATGCTAGAGAAATACTTGAACGAAAACCTCAATTAAAAATAGTTACACTTTTGTATATCGATCTATTTTCTGGTGAAGCCATGTCAGAAATGAGAAAGTTTAAAATACCTGCAAGTATCAAATTGGCACAAGCTATCGTAGAATCTAATAGTGGGCAGAGCCATTTATCACTTAAATCTAATAATCATTTTGGTGTGAAGTGCCATAAAGGATGGGAAGGACTATCAGTATCGCATGACGACGATTCTTTAGGTGAATGTTTTAGAAAATATGAAGATCCTAAATTGTCATTTGTTGATCATTCAAACTTTTTAAAAACAAGACCTCGTTATAATACACTCTTTACTTTTAAAGAGAATGACTATATTTCATGGGCTTTCGGATTAAAAGAAGCTGGATATGCTACTGATAAATTGTATCCATTAAAGCTGATTAAACTTATTGAAGATTATGAATTATATTTATTTGATGAACAAGTTTTAGGTTATAAAACAATTTTACAAAAGCCCGATGTTATTACTTTAACTGAGCACGAAGTAGTTAAAGGAGACACACTTTATTCAATTTCAAAGAAATATAATTTAACAGTTGATGAGCTTGTTAAAATAAATGATCTCAACGGCACCGCAATATCTATTGGTCAAAAATTAGTCGTTAGTAAATAAAAAAAACTCGAGAATTCCCCGAGTTTCTTAACTAAAAACTAATTTACTAACTAACTAATTTTTTATTCTGCAATAATTTCCGCATCTGTTTTCTGCAAATTTTTTATTGCGATTCATATCTTGAAAATTCATGCGTTTATTTTGATAGTTTTCTTTCCAACTTAAGTACTGTTTTTCGCCTAGAATTTGTTTCATTTCAGCTTGATGTTTTTTCTGATTATCTAAACGTTGCAATTGTTTTTGGTACAACTCATCAGAAGTCAATGATTTATTTTCAGCTCTGCGAGCTTTCATTTCTTCTCTATTTTGTTGTCTCTTTTGCGCATATTGAAGATTTAACTGATATAAATCTTTGCGTTGTTGAGCATTCAAATCAAAATTTAATTCCATTTTTTTAGTTTGAAGTTCAGCTATCTGTTCAGGAGTAAATAAATGTTTTTGTTCCTGTACATTTTTTTCTTGCGCGTTTACATTAAAAAGTATTATAAAGGCAAATAAGGTTAATAAGGTTCTCATAATATTAAGGATTTAATTTGTTCTTTTGACTCTATAAATTCTAAATGGTTTAACATTAAATTGAGCTTAACAAAAATTTAACAATCACGCATACAGAATAATAATTGTATTTTTGCACTCAATGAACAATTATTTACTTTCAGACTGGTTACCAACAACTAAAAAAGAAGTTTCTATTCGAGGATGGGAAGAGCTTGATGTTATTCTTTTTAGCGGTGATGCGTATATTGATCATCCAGCTTTTGGTCCAGCTGTAATTGGCAGAATTCTTGAAAGTTATGGTTTAAAAGTAGCTATTGTTCCTCAACCAAATGTTAATGATAATCTTCAAGATTTTACCAAATTAGGGAAACCAAGATTGTTTTTTGGCGTAACTGCTGGCAGTATGGATTCCTTAGTAAATCATTACACAGCCAATAAAAATAGGAGAGATTCAGATGCTTATACACCTGGAGGAGAAATAGGGCATAGACCAGATTATCCTACAATAGTATATTCTAAAATAATTAAACAATTTTATCCTGATGTTCCGATTCTTATTGGTGGAATTGAAGCTTCATTGAGAAGAGTTACTCATTATGATTATTTAAGTGACAATTTAAAACCCTCTATTTTGGCTGATTCTGGTGCTGATTTATTGGTTTACGGAATGGGAGAACAGCCACTTAGAGAAATTGTTACTTTATTACAAAAAGGAGTTCCGTTTACTTCTTTGAAAACAGTAAATCAAACAGCATTTCTTATTGAAACTGAAAGTGATTTACCTAAAAATAAGAATTGGGAAGACGTTTCTATCAATTCACATCAGGAATGTGTGAAAGATAAAAAAGCATATGCATCTAATTTTAAAATCATAGAGCAAGAGTCTAATAAATTAAATGGTAGAAGAATTTTACAAAATATTGGTAAAAAGAAACTGGTTATAAATCCACCTTTTAAAACCATGACAGAAACTGAAATTGACTTCTCTTTTGATTTGCCATACACAAGACTTCCACATCCAAAATATAAAAATAGGGGGGCGATTTCTGCTTATGAGATGATAAAATTCTCTGTAAATATTCATAGAGGATGTTTTGGTGGATGCAGTTTTTGTACGATTTCTGCACATCAAGGTAAATTTATTGCAAGTAGAAGTAAGGAATCTATTTTAAAAGAAGTTGATGCACTTACAAAAATGGACGATTTTAAAGGCTATTTATCTGATGTTGGTGGACCTTCTGCAAATATGTATAAAATGCAAGGAAAAGATATGAGTATTTGTGAAAAGTGCATTGCTCCATCTTGTATTTCACCAACAGTTTGCTATAATTTAGACACATCACATCAACCAATGATTGATTTATATCAGGCAATTGATAAACATCCTGGTATAAAAAAATCACATATTGGCAGTGGAATTAGATATGATTTATTAGTACCTGAATTTAATAAAAAAGCAGATCCTAAAGATTTAGAAAATTACACCAAAGAAGTGTTAACAAAACATGTTTCAGGGCGATTAAAAGTGGCTCCTGAGCATACTTCTGACAAAGTGTTGAAGTTGATGCGTAAACCATCATTTAGTAATTTTCACCTTTTTAAAAATCAATTTGATTTAGTCAATAAAAAAAATAATTTAAATCAACAGTTGATACCTTATTTTATTTCTAGTCATCCAGATTGTGAGTTAGAAGATATGGCACAATTAGCAGCCGAAACAAAGGACATGGGTTTTAAATTAGAGCAAGTACAAGATTTTACCCCTACACCTATGACTTTATCAACTGTAATTTATTATAGTGGATATCATCCGTATAGTCTAAAAGAAATTCAGACACCTAAAACAAAAAAGGAAAAATTAGAACAACATCGTTTTTTCTTTTGGTACAAAAAAGAAAATCAAGCATGGATTAAAAACGTGTTAGAACGTTTATCACGTCCTGATTTGTTAAAAAACTTACTGCCAGGATTTGTAAATGCTACACAATTCAAAAATAAAAAGAAAAACAAAAGTAGTTTTAAAAAATTTTCTAAGTAAAAAATCAATAAATATCTATAATTTTAAAAGATTAGCTTCATTAAAATTGGCTTATATTTGAATAATAATCAGATTTAAGAAAATCATATTTATTAATAAGTTTAATCAAAAATCTAAATAGATGAAAAAGATATTGTTGCCTTTCTTGGTTTTAATTGCCATCTCAAGTTTTGCACAAAAAAAAATAAAAGTTGATTTATCAAACCCAAAAGCAACTGTTAGTACTCATTTAAAGTTTTTAAGTGATGATAATTATTCTCTAGAAAATTCTTCAAAAGCATTTTATAAGCTTGAACCTTCTCATGCAAAAGAAAGTGCTAAAAAATTAAAAATGATTTTTAATGGAAAAGGATTAAAGGTAGATTTTGATAAAATTCCTAATGATCCAAATTATGTTGATACTACAATTGTTAACAAACCAAATAAATATATTTTATTTTCTAAGCAATTACCTCAGGTTTATTTAGTTAAAATTGACAATAATTGGTACTTTTCAGATGAAACTGTTAATGAAATAGATAGTTTATACAGTGAAGTATATCCTTGGTATACACAATGGATTCATTCTATTGTGCCTAATATTAGCCAAAAAAAAATCTTAAATATTGAATTATGGCAATTGATAGCTGTTTCAACCATAATCATTTGTTTTTTCATCCTTTATTTTATTTTAAGAGAGATTTTGACATTTATATTGAGAAAAGTTCAGTTTTTGTTATTTCATAAACGAAATACAAACATCAATGTAGCGTTAAAACATTTTGCAAGACCAATTGTTGTTTTATTACTAATTTATATTGTAAGTAAATTAGTTCCCTCTTTACTTTTTTCTATAGATATTAACCACTTTCTAATTGTTGTTTTAGAAATCATTTCAACAATTTATTGGATTTTACTTTTCCTTGATTTAGTAAAAGTAATTATGAGTTTTTATGAAGAATATACAGAACGAACTGATAGTAAGTTAGATGATCAATTAGTTCCTATTCTGAAAAACTTTTTAAGAGGAATTGTCATATTTATAGGGTTTTTAAAGCTTTTAACAGTATTTGGATTAGATCCAACAACAGTAATTGCAGGTGCATCCATTGGAGGTATTGCTATTGCTTTTGCTTCACAGGATACAGTAAAAAACTTTATTGGAACGTTTATGATTTTCTTGGACAAACCTTTTCATATTGGAGATTGGATTGTAGCAGAAGGCGTTGAAGGTACTGTAGAAGAAGTTGGATTCAGATCAACCAGAATTCGCGCTTTTGACACTTCGTTATTTCAAATTCCAAATAGTAAACTAGCAGAAATTGTAGTTAATAATAAAGGGTTAAGAAAATATAGAAGATACAAAACAGAATTAGGTATTAGATATGATACACCGCCCGAATTGATTGAAGCTTTTGTAAAAGGAGTTAGAGAATTAATTATTTTACATCCAGATACCTTATCAGATCAGTATAATGTAGAGTTTACAGGTTTTGGTAATTCATCTTTATTAATACTTTTAAATGTGTTTTTTATTGAGTTAGACTGGAATGTTGAACAATCATCTAAACATCGATTACATATGGCTATTGTTAAATTGGCAAAAGACTTAGGAGTCGAATTTGCATTCCCATCATCTACATTGATAATAGAACAGTTTCCAGAAAAAACGAGTGTGAATATGAAGTATAATCTTTCTAATGAACATATTCAAAATGCTATAGAAAAAAATAAGGAAGATTTTAAATTAAGTTTACATGATTATCCTAAAAAAGATTAATTAAAAAGAGGCTTTTTTTATGTTAATAAATTAAATCATTTTTAAATAAATTAAATCCATTAATTCTTTTTTTCTGCTCTTGCTAATTGATAGTTGATAATTTCCAATACTCACAACATCATTTTGTACAAAATTTATTTTATCAAAGTTGATTATATACGATCTATGAATTTGAACAAATTTATCATTAGGTAAGATATTCATCAAATTAGTTAAAGTTGCTAGAGAAACAATTTTTTTATCTTCCATAAAAAAGCGAACATAATCACCCAAACTTTCAATATAGATAATATCATTAATAATGATTTTCTGCAACTTATAATCAGACTTTACAAAAAAGTAGGTTTCCATAATATAGTTTATCGATTAGATTAGTTATTTCATCGAAAGTTTAAAGGAACTAATCAAAAACATTCATTTTGATAAAATTAATCAAATATATTTACAATGGATTAATAGAATAGGAAACAATTATCACATTAAAATTTACAACGATGAAATTAAAAAAAAGTATAGCAATTAGTGAGAACGGATTTGTATTTAATCCGGAAATAGGAACCTCATTTACGACTAATTCATTGGGAGTAGCTATTTTAAAACAATTAAAAAATAGTACTACTAAAGAAAAAATTAGAGATTCTATATCTACTAGTTATGATGTTGATGCCGTAACCTGTGAAAAAGATTTAGATGATTTTTTAAGAATGCTAGATCAATATAATTTAATTGAAAATTAAGATGACAGCAAAAAAAAACATAACTGTTGCAGTTACAGGTTTAAATGCCATTGACAGTCCAGGACCTGGTGTTTCGGTTATCAGAGGTTTAAGAGATAGTAAAGAATATAATGTTCGTATTATTGGATTGGTTTATGAAATATTAGAACCTGGGATTTATATGGATGGATTGGTAGATAAAGTGTATCAAATTCCTTATCCTTCTAACGGATTTGATGTAATGTTAGAACGCTTTAAGTACATTCATAATGCCGATAAAATTGATTTAGTAATTCCCAATTTTGATGCAGAACTAATGGCTTTTATCAAATTGAAACCATACTTTAAGGAAATGGGAATAAATTTGTTAATTCCCAATAAAGAACAATTTGATGATCGCTTAAAGGGAAATCTCAATGAATATGGAGATAAACACGGTATTAAAGTTCCTAAAAGTGAATCGGTTCATTCCATCAAAGAATTAGAAAAAGAAATAGAAGAATTTGATTTTCCGGTAGTTATAAAAGGCAAATTTTATGATGCTTATATTGCCCATACTTTAGAACAAGCAATTGAATATTTTCATAAAATAGCTGCCAAATGGGGAACACCTATTATTCTTCAACAATTTATTAAAGGCAATGAATTTAATGTTACCGCCATCGGAGATGGAAAAGGAACGATGGTTGGAGCCGTTCCAATGCGTAAAACCTTCTTAACAGATAAAGGAAAAGCATGGGCAGGAATTTCTATTGATGATCCTAAATTAGTAGAAATGGCTAGAAATATTATAACAAACACCAAATGGCCTGGTGGTATGGAGTTAGAATTGATGAAAGAAGATAAAACAGGCGATTTATATTTATTAGAAATCAATCCTCGTTTTCCGGCTTGGATTTATTTAGCTGTTGGATGTGGTCAAAATCATCCAGAAATGCTTATGAAAATGGCTATGGGAGAAAAAGTAGAACCTATAAAAACCTATGATGTAGGTAAAATGTTTATACGCTATGCATACGATATGATTTGCGATTTAGACAAATACGCTCAACTATCAATTCATGGAGAAGTTTAATTATTAAATGTTACAATTATGAGTAAATTAAAATATGAAAGTCCAAGTATAAAACAAATAAACGCTGGGATAACTAGTAAATTTGGTGAGTCAAGTACGCTAAAACCTATAACCCATATCAATACGGTTCCAGTTAAAGATTTAATAAAAACCTATGGTTCACCTTTGTTTGTAATATCTGAACAAAGCATTAGAAATACCTACAAAGATGCTTATAATGCTTTTTCTACAAGATATCCTAATGTACAGTTTGCTTGGTCTTATAAAACTAATTATCTAGATGCTGTTTGTAGAGTTTTTCATCAAGAAGGTTCTTGGGCAGAAGTAGTTTCTGGTTTCGAATACAAAAAAGCACTAAAAAATGGTGTTAGTGGTGATAAAATTTTATTCAACGGTCCTGATAAATCAGATAAAGATTTAATATTAGCGGTGCAACATAATTCACCAATTCATATTGATCATTTTGATGAATTGTATAGCTTAATAGAAATAACTGGAAAACTCGATAAAAGAGCTAAAGTTGCCATTAGGGTAAATATGGATACAGGTATTAAACCTTTGTGGGATCGTTTCGGATTTAATTATGAAAATGGTCAAGCATGGGAAGCCATTACTAAAATAATGTATTCTAAAAATTTAGATTTAGTTGGACTTCACACCCATATCGGAACTTTTATTTTAGAACCCAATGCTTATTATATTGCTGCTACTAAATTGGCAGATTTAGCCCTTCATATTAAGAAAAAGCACAAACACGATATTCAATATATTGATATGGGAGGTGGGTTTGCCTCTAAAAATACTTTAAAAGGTTCCTATTTAAGTGGAATGGAGATATCTCCATCATTTAATGAATATGCTGAGAAAATAACTTCTGCTTTATTAAATGCTGGTTTTAGTACTGAAGATTTACCACTGTTAATTTTAGAAACTGGAAGAGCTTTGATTGATGATGCCGGATATTTATTAGGAACCGTTCTAGCAAACAAAAGATTATCAGATGGAAGAAGATCCATGATAATGGATTTTGGAGTTAACCTACTTTTTACATCATTTTGGTATAATCATATCATTTCTCCTGCGCAAGAATGCAGTGTATATACAGAAGATACCGTAATGTATGGACCTCTTTGTATGAATATTGATATCATAAGAGATAGCATCAATTTACCACCTTTAAACAAAGGTGACAATGTAGTTGTTCAACGAGTTGGCGCCTACAATATGACACAATGGATGCAGTTTATTACGTTAAGACCAAAAGTGGTGATGATTGATTTAGATGGAAAACCACATCTTATTAGAGATTCTGAAACTAATGAATATGTTACAGCTCTTGATCGAATTCCAGCACATTTAGAGGCAATTGATTTAGAAATAGTATAGAAAAAAAAGATGTCAGGAAAACGTAAAAATTTCACCGTTTTATATAACAGTGTGCTGCACAGTTATTCTCAAATATTTTTTTCGAAGAATAAAACATTTGCATTGTTAATCATATTGGCATCTTTTATAAATCCAGCAGTTGGAATTTGGGGACTTTTTGCAGTAATATTTACCAATTCATTGGCAAAGTGGATGGAATTTGACGAACAAACCAATGAAGATGGTTTGTTCGGGCTAAACTCATTGTTAGTTGTTTTAGGATTGGCAGTATTTTTTAAAGTCAACTTTAGCTTTTTGTTTGTTTTTATTACCATCAATATATTTACCCTACTGTTATCTGTTGGATTTGCTAACCTAATGGCGCGTTTTCACTTGCCATTTTTAGCCTTTCCTTTTATTTTTGCTATTTGGGTAACTTTTTATGTAATGAACAGTTATACAAATCTAGAAATTGATGAAGGAAATACATTTTTATTAAATGATGTATTTAAAATTGGTGGACAATCATTGTTATCCATTTATGAAAGTTTTGATACGCTACCAATACCTGAATTTATTACAGGATATTTTAAATCATTATCAGCTATCGTATTTCAATTTAATTGGATAGCAGGGGTATTTATTGCCATCGGATTATTTGTAGGTTCAAGAATTTCGTTTTCATTATCATTAATTGGATACCTAACCGGATATTTTTATTACATGATTGTAGGTGAAAATTTAAACAACTTACACTATGGTTACATCGGCTTTAATTTTATCTTATTTGCCATAGCCGTGGGTGCATTTTATTTTGTTTCTAAAAGAAAAGTTCATTTAGCGGTCATTATTTTAACGCCTGTTTTAGGTTTAACTATAACGGGTTTAAGTGGATTTTTAGCCGTTTTTGGATTGCCAGTATTTGCTTTGCCATTTATGTTTATGACTGTTTTGGTAATTTATACTATGAATTTTACTACCAACTTTAGTACTTTTCCAAAAGTGATTTATCAAACGTATTCGCCTGAAAAGAATTTGTATAATTACTCTAATTATATCGAACGTTTTGGAAGCAATCAACAATATTCGAGAATTGGCTTGCCATTTTATGGTAAATGGAATGTTTGGCAAGGACATGAAGGCAAACATACCCATAAAGGTGAATGGAAAAATGCCTGGGACTTTGTAATTCTTGATAAAGATGGGAACACTTTTAAAAATGACGGATTTTTATTAGAGGATTATTACTGTTTTAATGCACCAGTTGTTGCTCCAGCTGATGGGAATGTGGTCAAAATTGTTGATGGAATTACTGATAATGCACCAGGAGATGTCAATATGAATCAGAATTGGGGAAATACCATTGTTATCAAACATGAAGAACATTTATTCTCTCAAATTAGTCATTTAAAAGAGGATTCATTTAAAGTTAAAGAGGGTGATTTTGTAAAGCGAGGACAGCAGATTGCCAATTTAGGGAATTCGGGAAGATCTCCGCAACCGCATATTCACTTTCAATTGCAAGCGACACCTTACATTGGATCTAAGACGATAAAGTATCCGTTGAGTTATTATATTAAACATACAGATGATGAGGATGTATTTTCATCATTTGATTATCCGTTGGAAGAAGAAAATTTAAGTGATATCAAAATTAATAAAGTTTTAAATAAAGCGTTTAAATTAATTCCAGGAATGGTTTTTGAAATTACTTCAAACAATCCAGAATTTGAACATACCGAGTGGGAAATCAATACAGATGCGTATAATTTAACCTATATAAAGTGTTCAGAGTCTGGTGCTTACGCGTATTTTGTAAATGATGGAACAATGTTGTACTTCACTTCATTTGAAGGTGATAAAAACTCCATGTTGTACTATTTTTATTTAAGTTCATTTAAAATATTCTTAGGCGATTATTTCAAATTAAAAGTCAACGATGTGCTTCCATTACACAATGTGTTTAAAGGAAAAACAAAATTAGTTCAAGATATCATCGCACCGTATTATCAATATTGTACAGCTAATTACGAATCATTTTTAGTAGAGATTGATAAAAATTCAAATTCATTTTCTGTTGCTGCTACGCTTGATAAAAAAGTGTTTAACAGATCAATCGAACAAATGAGTTTTAAAATTTCAGGAAATGAAAACAGCTTAACTCAGATTGAGGTTAAAACAACTCAACTAGTATTTAACATCATTTTAAAATTAAAATTAAACTATTAAAGATGAAAAAAATAGCAACATTACTAGTGTTTTTCTTGGCTATGAATCTTTCAGCGCAAGAAAATGATTACAATGCTAAAACCTTATCATTATTTAATGAAGGTAATTGGAAAGATTTGATTGAACTTGCAAAAGAGGCGCAAGAAAAGAATCAATCGACCTATGAAATAGATTATAGATTAGCGGTTGCATACTACAACGCTGCCAATTATTTTGATAGTACAACACAGTTTAAAAAGTTAATAGCAACCTATGATGTAAGCTATGATTATATTAAAGAATACTTATATTTCTCGTATCTTTTTTCTGGAAGAGAAGCGGATGCGCTTTTGTTAGCTAAAGATTTTCCATTTCACTTAAAACTCAAAATAGACGCCAAAGAACCACAGTTTATAGATTATGTTTATACAGAAGGTGGCGCAAAAGTAAGTAGTAGAAGAGACATTGATATTGATAATTTATCGTATTTCAATTTAGGTTTAGGTCATAATTTAGGATCGACATTTAATATTTATCATTCATTTTCAACCTTAAAACAAAAATATATTGATTTTGATTATAAACAATCAGAATACTATCTGAGCGCAAATGTGCAGCTTAGTGAAGGTTTAACACTAATTCCAGCGTATCATTATTTAAAAATTACAGATCAAGACCCTCAGTATGAAACGGTGTCTGTCCCTGGAGGCGGAAATAGATTGATTAGGATTTACGTAGGAGTTGAAGATCAAAAAATACATGTTTTTCATCTTGGATTAAAAAAACAATGGGGAAGATTAACGCTAACTCCTAATGTAACAAGTTCATCATCTGATGGATTTACAGATACTGGAGCTGCAGACAAAATAAATCAGTTACAATATGGATTTGACTTAGGCTACTCATTGAAAAGTTTTAACGATAGAGTTTGGATTGGTTTTGGTGGTTATATGCACAATGATGAGGTAGAAAATAATTTTATTTGGAACGTTAAAACCTATTTTCAGTTGACACCAAAAACCTATTTATTTGCTAAATACAACCAGTCAGAGGTTTCCAATTTTTCGGAGGATAATGCATCTGTATTTGTGAATGCCTTATCAAAATCAAAAGATAAGATTAGCGGAACTTTAGGAACTAAACTTTCAAATACGTTCCATTTGTATTTAAATTATCAATTTGAAAATGTTGAGAATACAGATAATACGACAATTGTAAACAATTTCAATTTCACTTATAGCACTTTTATAGTTGGACTAAAAATAGATTTATAACCCCTAAATAATATCAGAATAAAATGAAAAAATTACTAATAAGTTTTTTAATAATAGCTGGAATAAACGATCTAAATGCTCAAAATGGCGAGCTGTTATCAGTTTTTGAAAAAAGTTATACACTCGAATATAATTTAGAGTATGGCAAAGCAATTGCCTCTTTTGAATCCGTTTATAGTAAATACCAATCTAACTTTGAAACAAATCTTAGGCTAGGATGGTTACATTATTTAGCGGGTAATTTTAAAGATGCTGATAAGTATTACTCAAAAGCAGTAGAATTAAAACCATTAGCTCTAGAAGCTATTTATGGCAATATTTTGCCACTGTTGGCTCAAGGAAAATATAATGAAGTCTTAATATTATCAAATAAAGCACTCTCCATAGCGCCTAATGATTCCCGAGCGGAATACTACATTGGTGTGGTGAGTTATTATCAAAAAGATTACACTAAATCAGAACGATTTTTAGAAAAAGCCATCAATAAATATCCTTTTGATGTGGATATCAATTTAATGCTGGGATGGACAAAATTTGCTTTAGGAAAAAAGAATGAAGCAAAAGTTTTATTTCAAGTAGCACAACGACATTCTCCAAATAGTGTTGCGGTTAAAACGGCACTTGATGCTATTAATAAATAAAGAGATATAAAATTTGCAAATTAAGTCATTTAAGAGTTTCGTAAGAGGCTTTTTTATTTTTTATTCAAGTTAGCAAAAGCTAATAAAACACCTAAGCAAATTCCTAAAATTGCTGCAAATAATACTTGAAAATCGGTTGGCAATAAAAAAGTAATGGTATGAGCCGGAATCCAAAAGAAAGGAATTGTTTTTTTGAACGTGAAATTCCATTGGGTTTTCCAATCTAAATTGGTCATGATTTCTCCAAATTTGATAGGAGAGAGGAAGCCTTTTAAAGTTCCGAGATTGTTAATGATATGCGTATCCGTAATTTTGTGAAGCGTCATCATTACTGGTGCGTATATTAAATTCATGGCGATGCTTATTGAAAATGCAATACCAATTTTATGAAAAGTAAAAGGGTTTGCCATTATTTGTTTTACATTTTCTAAACCCATAGACTCTAAAAAAGCGGGAGTTCCAATTGCAAAAATTACGAAGGCAACTTTAATGGTGATACCTAAAAATCCCCAAACTAGGGCTCTAGGTAAAATTCCAAATCCTTTTTGTAAATAATGTCCAGTTCTAATTCTTAATCCTATAATCTCACCTAGAGTAGCTAAAACAGCAAACTTAACAAAACTAGAAATTAAGGAATGAAGTTGATTGAATTCTTTATAAAAATGATAAAGTTCATCGGAAATAAAAAAAGGTAAAAACAACAGTACAAATGCGATTATAAAGATGAAATCATTTTTCTTAGTGCTCATTTGTACTGTTGAAATTTATTTTTTAAAATTTTGTTTTAACCAATTAATTCAACCATCAATCCGTTTTCAGTCTGATTTACTTTTGCTAAATTATTTTTAGTCAATGCTTTAATGGTTTTATCCCATTTCTTACCACTTAATCCAGATTGATTTTTTAATTCGTTTAATTCGATTGGAGAATTAGCTTTTAGTATGACTAAAACAGCTTTTTCTTCTTCACTTAATTCAACTGCTTTCTTTTCAGGTCTCATTTGCGGAAAGAATAACACTTCTTGTATGGAACTATTATTGGTCATTAACATAACTAATC
>JAUYUF010000128.1 GCA_030694835.1 Flavobacteriaceae bacterium
TATAAAATAAATTTTTTCATAAGTTAACTGTTAATTTTTAAGTTATTTAAAATAAACTTTTGTTAAAATAAGTTCATTTAAAATTGAATAAATTGTTTGATAATGCGAATATATTAATTTTGATGCTGAAGATTCCTTAAATTATTCATAAAAAGTTATTTTACCGTTTTTTCGTTCTCTTATTGCTGCTTGTGCTGAAGCAAGTCTAGCTATTGGAACCCTAAAAGGTGAGCAACTCACATAATCCATCCCTACTTGATGACAAAATTCTATAGATGAAGGTTCCCCACCATGTTCACCGCAGATTCCAATTTTTAATCCAGGTTTTGTCATTTTTCCTTTTTTAACGCCCATTTCTATTAATTGTCCAACACCTTCTTGATCTAATACCGCAAATGGATCGTGTTTTAAAATTCCTTTTTCTAAATAAATTGGTAAGAATTTACCTGAATCATCGCGTGAATAACCAAATGTCATTTGAGTTAAATCATTGGTTCCGAATGAGAAAAAATCGGCATGCTTAGCTATTTCATCTGCCACAACACAGGCCCGAGGTATTTCAATCATGGTTCCAATAGTATAATTGATACGATGATTTTTTTCTTTAAAAACTAATTCTATCTCTTTTTTAATGATTTTTTCCTGAAGTTTAATTTCTTCAACGGTTCCGGTTAACGGTATCATAATCTCTGGTATCACTCTAATTCCTTTCTTTTTTAAATTGATAGCAGCCTCAATAATTGCACGCGCCTGCATTTCTGAAATTTCAGGGAAAGTGTTGCCCAATCTACATCCTCTATGACCAAGCATTGGATTGATTTCCTTGAGATTATTTATTTTTTTTTGAAGTTCTTCTAATGATATTTTCATTTCATCAGCCAATTCTTGTTGATTTTCGTGTTCATAAGGAACAAATTCATGTAAAGGCGGATCTAATAATCGGATTGTTACTGGTAAGTCATGCATTTCAGCAAAAATTCCTTCAAAATCTTGGCGCTGCATTGGTAGTAATTTTTGAAGAGCTTTTCTTCGTTCTTTTTCATTATTAGCAATAATCATTTCGCGCATAGCTTTAATTCTATCACCTTCAAAGAACATATGTTCTGTTCTACAAAGTCCAATTCCTTTTGCCCCAAATTCACGTGCAATTCTAGCTGATTCTGGTGTGTCAGCGTTAGCACGTACTTTCATTCTGGCATGATGATCAGCCATTTGCATTAAATCTTCAAATGATCCACTTACTACTGGATTGATAGAAT
>JAUYUF010000135.1 GCA_030694835.1 Flavobacteriaceae bacterium
ACCAATAAAATGGTGATGATTAGATTACTTGTTTCGAGTCCCAATTCTTTTTTCCCATAAATGGTTGAAAGTAAAATAGTGGTTTGTACACCGATACTGTACAGAAAAAAGGCAATTAACAAAGTTCTCAACTGCGGATAAAAAGCTAGATCTCCAGCTACTTTTTTCAATGCTTTAAAACCATTAAAGAATACATCTCTTTTTGGTTTCTTATTATTGTATATGTTGTTAGGCAACACATAAAATGTATATTGTGAAAATCCAAACCACCAAATTCCTACCGATAAAAACGAAATTCGTGATGGTAAGGTTGGATCGGTAATTCCGTACCAATGTGGATTTAAAACCATCGATAAATTAAAAAGTAATAAGAATACCGAGCCAAAATAACCCAACATAAAACCCAAAGCACTTACCCTGTCTTGTTGTTTTGGAAAGGCAACTTCAGGCAAAAAAGCGTTGTAAAAAACCAGACTTCCCCAAAAACCGATACTCGCTAAAACCGTAAATAATAAACCAATCCACAGGGTTTCAATTCCGGTAAAGAAATACAAACTCATCACAGAAAAAGAGCCCAAATAGCAAAAAAATTGCATAAAACGTTTCTTATTTCCCATATAATCTGCAATACCGGAAAGGATGGGCGATAAAAAAGCAATGACCAAAAACGAAAAAGAAAGTGAATAAGTATATAAAGAGGTATTATTGAATGGCATCCCAAAAAAATGAATTACTCCTTCAGAATTTTGGGTAACTGACTCATAATAAATGGGAAAAATAGCGGTTGAAATGACCAAAGCATAGGCGGAATTTGCCCAATCATAAAAGGCCCACGCGTATATTGTTTCCCTACTTCCTTTTCTTATCCTCATAAAAAAACCATTCTTTTTAGAATGGTTTAAATATACTATAAATTTATAATATTGATTTATTTAATGTTTATTTTGAATTATATTTAGCTGCCATTGAAATAGCAGTAGGCATATATGCTTTTAAATCTTGAATCCTTGTTTCGTGAGATGGGTGTGTACTTAAAAATTCAGGTGTACTATTGTTACCATTAGCACTCATTCTTACCCAAACATTTACTGCTTCTTCAGGATTGTAACCTGCCATAATCATAAAAACCATTCCTAATTTATCAGCTTCTGTTTCATGAACTCTACTATATTTTAACATCCCAACTGTTGAACCTATACCGTATACTGTCTGCCAAATAGCTTGTTTTTTGGGATCGTCTTTTGATGTTCCAATGGCTACTGCTACACCTCCCAATTGTTGTGCATAACCGGCGGTCATTCTTTCTTGACCATGTTTGGCAAAAGCGTGGGCAATTTCATGACCCATTACTGCAGCTATTCCATCATCATTGGCACAAATTGGTAAAATACCTTCATAGAAAACCACTTTACCTCCTGGTAAACACCAAGCGTTCATAGCCTTATCTTCAATCAAATTAAATTCCCATTTATAGCTATCAGCTTCTTCCACCATTCCGTTAGCTCGCATAAATTTATCTACTGCTTTTGAAATTTTACCACCTATTTGCCTGATTTCATTTGTTTTAGCAACATTTTTTGAGACCTTATTGTCTTTTAAAAATCCGGAATACATTTCAAAACTTGAAGGTAATATCTGACTATCAGAAACTAAATTAACACGTTGTCTCCCAGTTATTGGCACTGTAGTACAACTATTATAAATAAAAATTAGTGTGGTAAATACTATAAATACTTTTCTCATTTTTCTATTTTTTAGGTTTCTTTCTTTTAATTCGGTTAAATTTGTTAATTCATCTCAAAGCTACAACAAATTAAAAAATGTCAAAATCAAAATTACAAAAATTAAGCCAAATTCGAATGAAATTGGCTTATAAAGCTGTTTTGCTCAAAGGAAAAGTATCTCAAGTTATTTCTTTAAAACTCGGTACCTATCATGCTATCAAACTTTTTAGAACACCCTTTAAATTCAAAACTCCCAAACGAGAATTTCCAATGATTTCAAAATCTCGCAAAGAGCTAATCATTATAAAAGAACTTCAAAAGGAAATAATGGTCTATCATTATGGAAATTCTGACAAAAAAGTTTTATTGATTCATGGCTGGTCAGGCAGAGGAACACAACTTTTTAAAATTGCTGATTCATTGTTAGAAAATGGATTTTCTACTATCAGTTTTGATGCACCTGCTCATGGGCATTCTTCTGGAAATGAAACGATGATGAGTGAATTTATTATCTGCACACGTATTTTAAATGAGAAATACGGTCCGTTTGAATTTGGCATTGGGCATTCTTTGGGAGGCATGACACTTTTAAACGCAATAAACAGAGGTGTTCCGTTTCGAAAAGCAATTTGTATAGGTTCTGGAAATTCTATTTTTGATATCATGAAAGAATTTGTCGAGAAATTAGAGATGAAACCTATAATTGCACAAATGATGAAAACCCATTACGACAAAGAATTTGGAGTAGATTTAGAGCAATTTTCCTCCTATCAAGTAGCCAAAAATATCGAAATTCCGGTTTTAATTATCCATGATACCGACGATGAAGATGTTCCTGTAAAATGTGCATATGATATAATTGACAATCTCAAAAATGGTGAATTAATGATTACCAACAAATTAGGTCACAGAAAAGTATTGGGAGATAAAAAGGTGTTGGAAAAAATTCTTAACTTTATGAATGCTTAATATTAAAATCATCCTTTATTTTACTTTTTTATTAACTTCGTTAAGTTGTACTTCACAAGTTCATAAAACTAAACCCATCAATTCATCAAAAAAAATGACAGAACAAGATTGGAAACAAAAATTAACTCCCGAGCAATATCGCATCCTCAGAGAAAAAGGAACTGAATATCCCAATACAGGTGAATACAATCTTCATTTTGAAAAAGGAAATTATCATTGTGCAGGATGCGATGCATTATTGTTTCAATCAACACAAAAATTTGAATCTTCCTGCGGATGGCCATCATTTGATGATGCCGTTAAAGGCGCTATTGTTTATCAAGAAGATCGATCTCATTTTATGATTCGTACAGAAATCATCTGCAAAAATTGTGGCGGTCATTTGGGTCATTTGTTTGATGATGGACCAACTAAAACCGGCGAACGCTATTGTGTTAATTCCGTTTCATTAATCTTTAAGAAAGAGTAAAACAGCTTCACCTTTTTAAAAGTAAACTTTTAGTTCATACTTTGACACTTCATATCAAAAATGTATCTTTGTGCCACTTAAAAAATGACGTAAGAAATAGCCATGTTTGTAAAAAAACGAAATTTTATGAAAATATTTTTAATCAAACTGGCCTATTCTATATGACAAATAAAAAACAATAAATATTTACATATAAAACTATGTTTAATAATTTAACTGAAAAATTAGAAAAGGCCTTACATGTACTGAAAGGTCATGGTAAAATTACCGAAGTAAATGTTGCTGAAACTTTAAAAGAAGTAAGAAAAGCATTGCTTGATGCCGATGTTAACTATAAAATTGCCAGCGACTTTACCAAATTAGTCAAAGAAAAAGCATTAGGTCAAAACGTTTTAACAACACTTCAACCAAGTCAGTTATTAGTTAAAATTGTAAAAGATGAATTAACAGAATTGATGGGTGGAGAAACTGCTGGAATTAATCTATCAGGCACTCCTACGGTTATTTTAATGTCTGGTTTACAAGGATCCGGTAAAACTACTTTTTCGGGTAAATTGGCAAATTTCTTAAAAACCAAAAAAGCTAAAAACGTTTTATTAGTTGGTTGTGATATTTATCGTCCTGCTGCTATTAAACAGTTACAAATTGTTGGAGAACAAGTTGGTGTTGATGTTTATGTTGAATTAGAAAATAAAAATCCGGTAGAAATTGCGCTGAACGCACTAAAACACGCTAAATCTAACGGTAAAAATGTAGTAATCATAGATACGGCAGGTCGTTTAGCAGTTGATGAATTGATGATGAAAGAAATTTCTGATATTCATAAAGCAGTTAAGCCTCATGAAACTTTATTCGTAGTAGATTCTATGACGGGTCAAGATGCTGTAAATACAGCCAAATCTTTTAATGATGTCCTAAATTTTGACGGTGTTATCCTAACTAAATTAGATGGTGATACGCGTGGTGGAGCGGCAATCTCTATAAAATCTGTCGTAAATAAACCCATCAAATTTATTGGTACAGGCGAAAAAATGGATGCGATTGAGGTTTTCCACCCCAATCGTATGGCAGATCGTATTTTGGGAATGGGTGATGTTATTTCGTTGGTAGAACGTGCTCAGGAACAATACAACGAAGAAGAAGCTCGAAAAATTAGTAAAAAAATTGCTAAAAATCAGTTTGGATTTGATGATTTCTTAACCCAAATTCAGCAGATTAAGAAAATGGGAAATATGAAAGATTTGATGGGCATGATTCCCGGTGCTGGAAAAATGATGAAAGATGTTGATATTGATGATAATGCTTTTAAAAATATTGAAGCCATTATTCATTCGATGACTCCAACAGAACGTAGTACTCCTACCCTCATTGATGGTAATAGAAAAACTAGAATTGCCAAAGGATCTGGCACCACTGTTCAAGATGTTAATCAACTTATGAAACAGTTTGATCAAATGAGTAAAATGATGAAAATGATGCAAGGTGGTGGAGCCAAAAATATGATGAATATGATGAAGGGGATGGGTCGTTAGTTAGTAAGCAGTTTTCAGTCGCAGTGGGCAGTATTTAAAAAATATCAATTTAAAGTGAATAATAATGGACTTCAAAAAATTACTTGCCTATCAGAAAGCATTTGAACTTTCAATGGAAATTTTTGAAATCTCAAAATCTTTTCCCAAAAATGAAACTTATTCTCTGACTGATCAAATAAGACGTTCGTCAAGATCCGTTTGTGCTAACATGGCTGAAGCTTATCGTAAGAGAGATTATGTAAAACATTTTATAAGTAAATTAACTGATGCTGATAGCGAAAATTCTGAAACGCAAGTTTGGATTGATTTTTCGTTTAATTGCAAATATATTTCCGAAGAAACTCAAGATAATTTGATAAATAGAAGTCTTGAAGTGGGAAAACTGATTAATTTTATGATACTTAATCCCGAAAAATTTGGAGTTAAAATATCAAATATTTAATACTAAATACTGAAAGCTGAGCACTGAAAACTGAAAACTGAAAACTAAGAACTATGATATTATTAGACGGTAAATTAACTTCTGAACAAATAAAAGAAGAATTAGGAATTGAAGTAGCTAAAATAAAAGCTGATGGCAAAAGAGCACCACACTTGGCTGCTGTTTTAGTTGGGCTTGATGGAGCTAGTTTAACTTATGTTAACAGCAAAGTTAAATCATGTGAAAAAATTGGATTTGGTTCTACTTTAATTCAGTTAGCAGCAACTGTTTCTGAAATTGAACTTTTAAAAGTAATAGATGGATTGAATAATAATCCAGAGATTGATGGTTTTATAGTTCAACTTCCACTTCCTAAACATATTGATGAGCAAAAAGTAATCATGGCTATCAATCCAGATAAAGATGTAGATGGGTTCCATCCAACTAATTTTGGAAGAATGGCCTTGGAATTACCTGCTTTTATTCCGGCTACTCCATACGGAATTTTAGAATTATTAGAACGTTATCAAATTGAAACATCCGGTAAAAATGTAGTGGTAATTGGTAGAAGTCACTTTGTTGGTCGCCCGATGAGTTTTTTTTTAAGCCAAAAAAGAACAGTTGGCGACGCAACGGTTACTGTTGCTCATAGCAGAACAAAAGATTTAGCAACTATTACAAAACAAGCAGATGTCATTGTGGCTGCTTTAGGAATTGCTGAATTTTTAACAGGCGATATGGTAAAAGAGGGTGTGGTTATTATAGATGTTGGAATTACTCGAATTGCAGACAGCACTAAGAAAAATGGATTTAGATTGGCGGGTGATGTTCATTTTGAAAGCGTTGCTCCAAAATCATCTTATATCACTCCAGTTCCTGGAGGTGTTGGACCTATGACGATTGCTATGTTGATGAAAAATACACTTTTGGCATACAATAGAAGATAATTTTATATATTTAGCGAATTAATAATTCATTAGTTCACTATATATGATGGATTCTGCTATTTTTACTGATAATTTTACATTTCAAATTGGAAATTTAGAGCATTTACTAGTCATTTTAGTTTTTGCAGTTGGCGGTTTTTTCCTCATTTATTACAGTAAATATTATCTGAATAAAAAATCCCAGGAAAGAATTGGAACTTTATTTGCCTATTCATTATCCATTACGGTTATCCTTTGGTCATCCACAAAAATATATTTAGGAACTTTTAATTTACAAGCTGATTTACCTTTAAATCTCTGTAATTTAGTAGCACTTACTGCTCCTATTTTAACCAAAACTAAGAAAAAAATATATTATGAAATCTTCTTTTTCTGGGTTTTTGCAGGCACTTTACAAGGCGTCATTACTCCTACTCTAGAACATGGATTTCCTCATTTTGATTTTCTAAAATACTGGTTTATCCATGCTGGACTGATTGTATTTATATTATATATGACTTTTATATATCATTTTGAACCAACTTTTAAAAGTGTATTGAAATCATTTTACGGAATTCAAATATATTTAGTCATTATGCTAATAGTTAATCATTTTATAGGTTCCAATTATTTTTATTTAAACGCCAAACCAAACTCAGGTTCCTTGTTAGATTTTTTTGGAGATTGGCCTAATTATATTATTGTTGCAGAATTGATTATGGTTCCTTTTTTCTCGCTATTTTACTTACCATTCTATTTTTCAAGAAAGAAAGTGTTGATTAGAAATTAATCAACAATCATTTTGTATTTTAGTATTCTTAAAAGAAAGAAAATGTTATCAAAATCTAATATTTCATTATTTCCGTTCATTTCATGGATAATCATTTTCATAATTTTAATTATATTTCCTATTAAAGGCATTAAGATTTATTATATTATTGGATTTCCCTTTTATATCATTTTTCTAAATCTCACTAATAAATTCACAACTTATACTTTAACTGAGCAACAATTTATTCAGAAAAAGGTTTTTGAAAATGTAATATTGAATTATGAGAATATTAGAAATGTAGGACTTATTAAGAACTCTAAGTTCAAAAGATTTTTTCTTGGAGCCGCCAATTACAGCATCCTTCTTAATTATAATAAATTTGACACTTTAGAAGTCTTTAACGATCAAATAGAATTATTCAAAGAAAAAGGCGTTTTATTAAAAGAACATCAATCTTAATTATTCAGTTTCTCTATTAACTAATTCAGGAGAAAAAGCCGGATAGCAAACAGAGATATACTCAACGGCTTCATTAAAAGGATTGGAATATTGAACTCTGGTTCCTTTGTTAATTTTTATGGATTCTCCTGCTTTTAGGACAATGATTTCATTATCAATTATAAATTGCTTTTTACCCTTAATAATGTAGGTATATTCATCAAATTCTGGTGTTTGAAAAGGTTCGCTCCAATAAGGAGGTGCTATCATTTTGGCAATACTCATTTCTGAATTGACACTTGCTAAACCAAAATGTTCTTCAATTAATTTACCGTCAGTAGTAGGAACAATAAACGGACTACTTTGAATTCTATATTTATTCATAATTACACTTATTTTTTGGGCTTTTTTAACTAACTTTAGTAAAGGTATTAATTCCCTGCTAATTTAAATTTGTAAATCATGAAATCGCTATTAATAAAACATTTGTGCAAACAAACACTAATGTGGATAAAGCGATTCCATATGACATGTAAAAATCAATAAATATCTACATATGAAAATTACATTTTTAGGCGGTGCAGAAACCGTCACAGGATCCAAAACACTTGTAGAAA
>JAUYUF010000137.1 GCA_030694835.1 Flavobacteriaceae bacterium
ACTCACTTTTAGATATAATATCTATATTGTCATAGGTAAAAACTGATTTACTATTATTAAGACTTCCTCTTAAATAGAATTTATTTTTTTCTGTTACTTGTTTAATTGAAACACTAAAACTGATGTTTTTATCTTTACTAGTTTCCTGTCCATAAAAATACCCATTAAATCCCAAATTAAAAACCCATTTATTCCAAGGATCTTCGATATCTATGTCATTTTCGACAACCTCCTTTTCAATTTGAATTGTAATTTTATCTCGTTTACCATTTTTAACCCAATAACGAATTAAACCGAGTTTAATATTTTTTAAGATTAATTCTCTAATTTCATTTTCTGTATGATCTGCATTGGCTGACAATACTATTTTATCATGTATTTCATTATAGCTATTCTGACCTGTAAACTCAATTTCATAAGTAATGGCTCCGCTTCCATTTTGCTGAGTTCTAAATAATAAAATGACATCTGCATAGTTTTGATCTCTAACAAATTCAACTAAAGTTAAATTTTGTTTGATGTACGTTTCATCACAATTATTACAGTTTAAGAAAATTTTTAAATTAGACTGATTCTCTCGGGAATACGAAGAAAAGCTTATCATTATAGCAAGCCCCAGCAATATTTTTTTCATAACAATTTTTTAATATTAATACACTTTAAAAGTATAAATAATTCTTACAAAAAAAACACTTGATTAATATAAAAAATGTTAAAACCAAAATTACATCTAATTTAAAGAATCAAAAACATTCTAAAATAAAAATCCCTTTTCAATTGAAAAGGGATTTTTATAATTATTTTATTTCAAATGTCTGTTTAACATCACCAATAACCAGTTGATATTTTCCTTTTATCAAATAGTATTCTCCATTTTTAGCTGATGCAATTTCAGCGTCTTTATGTTTCTTTAAATAAGCATTTTTACCATAATCAGCATATTTCAAAACAAATTCAGTAAAATTATAACCAGTATCAGCTTTTACTTCAAATTTATTTAATTCAATACCATCTTCAGATTTTAAAGCAACTACATAGTTTCCCTCTTTATTAACATAAAAAGGAATTGTAATTTTAGGTTCAACAGGTTTTAACCATTTACTCCAAGAACTACCCCAATTTTTAGAGTATCTTACTTCATCAATATCAAAAATAACTACTGACTGATTTTTATGTTTTTCAAACTGTTGTAATGGAGCAATTGACGCTTTATATATAGAACGACCGTGTGTTCCAACAAGTAATTCTTTAGCATCTTTTTGTATAACTATATCGTGTACAGCTACTTTTGGCAAATCTTTTTGGAATTCTTGCCAAGAATTTCCACTGTCTAAAGACACAAAAACACTGTTATCATTTCCTAAATACAATATTTTAGGATTTACAGGGTCTTCTCTTATAACATTAACCGGAAAATTAGGAAGATTTGAACTAATCGATTTCCAAGTAGTTCCTCTATCATCAGATACATATACATACGGTTTAAAATCGTCATTTCTATATCCGTTTAAAGTTGCATAAACGCGTTCTTTATTATGTGATGATGCAATGACTCTAGAAACCCAAAGATTTTGTGGAAGGGAATTGGAAATTTTTGTCCAACTTCCCCCACCATTATCAGTAACATGAACAAATCCGTCATCACTTCCAACATAAATAAGTCCAAACTGAAACGGACTTTCAGAAATCGATGTCAAAGTTCCAAAAGCCACATTTCCTTTTTTACCTCCTTGAGTTAAATCAGCAGAAATAGTTGTCCAATCTTCACCTTTATTTAGAGATCGATGTAATTTATTACTACCAAAATAAAGAATATCCTGGTTGTGTTTCGATAAAAGAATCGGGGATTGCCAGTTAAAACGTAATGGCGTTTCTCCTAAATCATGTTTAGGCTGAATTGGAGTTCTTTTTCCTGATTTTAATTCTACTCGGTAATAATTTCCAAATTGGAATCCTGTGTATACGGTATTTTTATCACGATTATCAATTTCGACCTGCATTCCATCACCTCCCATAATAGATTTATACGGATATTGGCCTTCCTGATGCCAATCTACTGATGGTTTATAATTACTTGGCCCCATCCAAACTCCATTATCTTGCAAACCACCATACACATTATATGGTTTAGCATCGTCAACATTAATTGCGTAAAATTGTCCTACTGCTGGAGTATTACATTTAATCCAATTGGCGCCATCATCAAAAGAAATATTAACGCCACCGTCATTTCCATTAATTAAATGACCCTCTAAATTTGGATTTATCCATAACGAGTGATGATCAACATGTACATTTTCTGCATTGATTGGGATAAATGTTTTACCACCATCTTTTGATTTTAAAATAGGTACACCATAAATATAAATTTGCTCTTGATGTTTAGGATGCACATAAATATGTCCAAAATAATATCCGTAAGAAAAATAAATATCATCTAAATATTTATCATGAGTTTTTGCCCAAGTTTTTCCACCATCTACTGATTTATAAATTTCGGATCCAACTACAGGTGTATCAAATAATTCAGAATTGGCATCTTCTAAATAAGTAGCTAAATCCGCTGGTTTTACAGCACCTGATTTTACTAAATTCTTAACATTTTCGGCTCTGTATTTTTCTTGAAATCCATTTTCTTTTAGAAAATTATTGAGTTTTTTAATATCTAAATCCATAAAAGTTTCAACAGACATTGACTTAAAATCATCTTTTCTAAGAATGTTATCGTCTTTCTTTTCATCTTCTTTAGCTCTTCTATATTGATTGTCATGAATAGCATAAATAATATCTTCATTAAAGGCAGCCAAACCAATTCTACCAACTCCATTGCCAGTTGGAAAACCACTCTCTTTATTTGATATTAACTTCCATGACTCGCCTGCATCGGTACTTTTATAAATTCCAGATCCAGATCCATTTCCTTCAAAATGCCACGCTTTACGATCTCGTTGCCATGCAGCAGCATACATCACTTTAAAATTGTCTTGAGCAACTGATAAATCTATAACACCGGTTGCGTCATTTATAAAAAGGGTGTGTTTCCACGTTTTACCACCATCGATTGTTTTAAAAATTCCACGCTCAGCATTGGTAGTGTATAAATGACCAATAACTGCAATTACAACTTCATTTGGATTTTTAGGATTGAGAATTATTCTGCTAACATGATGAGAATCACTCAAACCAACATTAGTCCATGATTCTCCTTTATCAGTACTTTTTAAAATTCCAATTCCGGCATATGAAGAGCGTGATGAATTATTTTCACCTGTTCCTACCCAAATAGTACCATTTTTCCAATCTACAGCAATATCACCAATATTTTGAGTTGGGGCATTGTCCATAACTGGTTTAAAAGAAGTTCCGTTATTGTTGGTATACCACAAACCACCAGAAGCATAAGCTACATAAAATTCTGTTGGTTTTTCTGGGTTTACATCGATATCAATAACACGCCCACTCATAATTGTAGGGCCAATATTGGTAAATGGTATGTTTTTAACAAGATTTTGAGCATTAATGCCTAAAGACACAAGAAATACTACTATTACTAATTTTAAATACTTCATCTGTTTATAATTTTTAAGTCCGTTTTTATATTTATTTTGAATTGATTAATCGATAAATTAATAAAGCAATTCTTTGAGTTTGTAATCTCATTTGATTTAAATTGATACTCTCATTAAAAGAATGGGCACCATTTCCTGTAGCTCCCAAACCATCTAAACCGTCAACATAATCAGCTACAAAAGAAATATCTCCTGCTCCACGTTTCCCTGGGTCATAGGCCTTAACCTCTCCTTGATTTAAATCTAAACTTACCTGATTTAATACTTTTAACAACTGATAATTACCATCAGTTGGTTTCATTGGTGGGTAATGGTGTTTGAAACTAATATTTGCTGTTGTTTGTGGTAAATTATTGGCTACTATTGCTCGCATTTTAGTTTCAATTTGTTGAATTTGTTCATTAGAAATACAACGTAAATCGCCATGAACTATAACTTTTTCTGGCACAATATTGCTTTTACCTTCAGCAGTTCCATTGCCTTTTTCGTCATATTCCACTTTAGAACCTCCTAAAATTAAACTTGGATTAAAAGTTAAATACTGTTCTGGTAATTCATTATAAAATGAATTTAAAATTCTTGAAGCCTCAAATATTGCTCCCGAACCAGTATTTTTACTAAATATTCCTGATGAATGAGCTCTTTTGGCAGAAACTTCTAAATCCCAAGAACTTGAACTTCTTCTAGCAACTGTTGCGTAATTAAATCCTGTAGAAGTTTCAAAAGCTAGTGCAACATTAGAGCGCTTTGCTGCTTCAATTAAATCTTTTCTACTTATAGAAATTGGATTGCCTGTACTTTCTTCATCTCCAGTATAAGATGCTATAATTTGAGCATTCTCAAGAACTCCAGCTTGTTTCAATGCTTTTAGTGCATATAAAATAATGATGTTACCACCTTTCATATCATTAACACCTGGCCCAAAGGCTATACTGTCTTTTCTGACAAACGACTGAAACGGACTATCTTCTTCAAAGACCGTGTCAAAATGCCCAATCATTAAGATCTTTTTTCCTTTAATTTTTTTAGGTTGGGTCTCAGCAAAAAAATGACCTGCTCTATTGACTTCTGACTGATCTACCCAACGGTTTGAAAATCCAATATTTTTAAAAGATTCATCAAAAAGTTCTGCAACTTTTTTAACACCATTTGGATTCATTGTGCCACTATTAATATTCACGGTCTTTTCTAACAAAACAATAGCATCTTCGTGGTTTTTATCAACTAAATTAAGAATATTTTGTTCAGTTTTGGTTAGATTTTGTGCATTAATAATAAATGGAAATAATAAAAATATTACACAAATTGTTTTTATGATTATTGCTTTCATTATTTAATACGTTTTAGTCATTTCGGCATCTACAATAATAATAAAAGTCGCTTTATTTTTATGATCCTTTTCTATTTTGTTAAGATTTTCTTGTTCTGAAGTTGCTATGGTTACAATGTTTAAATTGGAATCTTTTCTTTTTAAATACCAGCCAATTCCTTCAAAAAAATCAGAATGGTATGTGCCGTTATAATGGATAAATAATTTGTCTTTTTCTCTATTTTGAAGAATAAAATGTGCCATTGTTGCATCTTTTATTGCTTGTGCTTTTGGTAAATTATCGCCACCATGGCCACCAGCCATTTTAATCATATTTTGATATCCAGGTAATGTTGCATCATATTCTATTGGGAGTGGAGCGATCCATTTTTTATAAATCATCGGAACAGTATCTAACACTTGAAATCCATTTTTATAAACAAGATTAGCATAAGTTCTTGGAATATTAGTTGCAATGAATTTTATCTGATTCTTCTTTGCAAAATCTAACAATGGTTTATAATCTGTGCTAAAATTATTCCATAAACGAACAAGCGTTCCCAGTTCTTTAGAGTTTATTTTTCCTGCTACATATTCATCAACTCCATGTTGATTATCCGCTTCAAACATTTCAGCGCCTAATGTAAGTAATCTTTTTTCGTTTAAATCATTCAAGGTTGCAATCTGCAACCAATGTGCTATTGGATTATTATGTAATTCTCCAAATAAAACAATATCAGCCTTACTCATTTCCTTGAGCATTTTATGATAGGTTACTTTTTTACCTGACGCATTAAAAATTTGATACGCAGGTTTGTTTTGAGAATATCCGATGGATGAAATCCAAAGAAAAATAAGAAAAATGTGGAATTTTTTCATTGTTAGACTGTTTGATTACTTACAAATGTATAAATTTGAATCATAAATAACTATTCTAACTAATTGATTAAGAATTGTAACTTCAATTTATATATTTTTATCAATTAAAAACTATACAACTCATGAAATATTTACCAATTGACCGCCAATTATTTATCAAAAACAGAGAAAAATTTAATGCTAAAATGCAACCTAAATCTTTAGCTGTTTTTAACTCAAATGATATTTATCCGGTAAGCGCTGATAGCACTTTGCCTTTTGCTCAACATAGAGATATCTTTTATTTATCAGGTGTAGATCAAGAAGAAAGCATATTGGTATTATTTCCAGATTCTCCTAAACCTCAACACAAAGAAATCTTATTTTTGAAAGAAACTAACGATCATATTGCTGTTTGGGAAGGTGAAAAATTAACCAAAGAAAAAGCATTTGAAACTACTGGAATTAAAACAATATATTGGCTTCAAGAGTTTGAAAAAGTATTTTTTGAATTGATGACTCAATCAGAAAATGTTTATATAAACACCAATGAGCATTATCGCGCAAAAATTGAAACTGAAACTCGCGAAGCTCGTTTTGTTAGTTGGTTACAACAAAAATATCCTGGACATACTTATTTAAGAAGTCAGCCTATTTTACAACGTCTTCGTTCAGTTAAAGAACCTCAAGAAATTGCTTTGATACAAGAGGCTTGTAATATCACCGAAAAAGGATTTCGCAGAATTTTAAGTTTTGTAAAACCTAAAGTAACTGAATATGAAATTGAAGCTGAATTTATCCATGAATTTATTAAAAATCGCGCTAGCGGATTTGCTTATACACCAATTATTGGAAGTGGATACAACGCCTGTGTTTTGCATTATATAGAAAATAACCAAGTTTGTAATGATGGTGAAGTTATCTTACTTGATGTTGGAGCGCAATATGCCAATTATTCTTCTGATTTAACTCGTTGTGTTCCCGTTTCTGGGAAATTTACACCTAGACAAAAAGATGTCTATAATGCAGTATTAAGAGTTAAGAATGCTGCTGCAGCCATGTTAGTTGTTGGAAATGATTGGGCAAAATATCATGTTGAAGTTGGTAAAATAATGACTAAAGAATTAATTGGATTAGGATTGATTACTGATGAAGATGTGAAAAATGAAAATCCAGATTGGCCAGCTTATAAAAAATATTTTATGCACGGAACCTCTCATCATATCGGATTAGATACACATGATTATGGAATTTTAACTGAACCAATGCAGGCTGGAATGGTCTTTACAGTTGAACCAGGAATTTATATTCCTGCAGAAAAATTGGGTATTCGTTTAGAAGATGATTATGTAATTCAAGAAAAAGGAGCTCCATTTAACTTAATGGCAAATATTCCAATTGAAGTTGATGAGATTGAAGCCCTAATGAAATCATAAATTATCAATATAAAAAGTTTAAATCCTGACTGATTTCAATAATTAGTCAGGATTTTTTTATCTTTATAGATATGGAATCGCTTCGCTATAAAAATGCTGATATTTATTTCTCTTCTCATGGCAAAGGTCGAGTGGTAGTCTTGTTACATGGTTTTTTAGAAAACATTTCTATGTGGGATGATATTATCCCTATATTATCTCAGAAATATCGTGTTATTTCTATTGATTTATTGGGTCACGGGAAAACTGAAAACATAGGATATATTCATTCTATGGAAGATCAAGCTTTAATGGTAAAAGCTGTTCTTGATTCCCTAAATTTATATAGATATGTAATGATTGGTCATAGTATGGGTGGTTATGTTGGTTTGGCTTTTGCGCAGCTTTTTTCATCGCATATAAAAGGATTATGTTTGATGAATTCTACACCATTAACAGATTCTCCAGAAAAAAAAATAAATAGAGATCGCGCAATAGAAGCTGTAAAACAAAATTATAAAACATTTGTTCGCATGTCTGTTCCTAACCTTTTTGCTCCATATAATCTCATGAAATATAAAGATGAAGTTGGTGTTATTATTGAACAAGCGCTCCTAATGCAACCTCAAGGAATTATTGCATCTTTAGAAGGAATGAAATTGCGTAAAAATCGAGTTGAGGAATTGAAAAAAATTAATGCCCCAACTCAATTTATAATTGGTCAAAATGATGGAGCTATTGATATTGAATCTACATTGCAAAGTGTAGAAAATACATCCACAGAGATTATTATTTTTCCTGATGGACATATGAGTCATATTGAAAATAAAGCAGAACTAATTGAAACACTTCATCATTTTATTAGAAAATGTTATCAATAAAAGAATTATAAAATTATGGTTGAACATTCACATCTTTCAAAAAAATCGGGTTTACCTCCAGGAACTTTAATTCATATTGGTAAAAAAAGAGCTAATCAAGTTCAAATGTCTGTTATTGATTATACAGAAAGTTCTTACAATGAGTCTGAGTGCAAAAAAATTGATGATTGTTTTTCATATAGAGATACTACCACTACTAGCTGGATTAATATTGATGGAATTCATAACACTGAAATTATTGAAGCTTTAGGAAATCATTATGGACATCATCCATTATTAATGGAAGATATTTTAAATACTTTAAGCAGACCTAAACTTGAAGAATATGATGATTATCTATTCCTTAATTTAAAAATGTTAGGAATTAGTAAAGACCAAAAATCTATTATTTCTGAACAAGTAAGTTTGATTTTAGGAAAAAATTATGTCATTTCATTTCAAGAACAACCTGGAGATGTTTTTGATTCAATCCGAATTAGAATTAGAGAATCTAAAGGTAATATTAGAAAAAGAAAAGCCGATTATCTTTTTTATCGCATCATTGACACAGTAGTTGATAATTATTTTTTCATTGTAGAACACTTAAGTGAGCGTATAGAAAATTTAGAAGATTTAGTTTTAAAATCACAAACGACAGATTTACTGCATCAAATTCAGGATTTAAAAACGCAACTCATCCAAATTCGAAAAGCTATTAGTCCGTTAAGAGAAGCTGTAAGTTTACTTCAAAAAGATGAGGTTAAATTCATCCATAAAAATACAAATCAATACTTTAGAGATGTCTATCAAAATTTAATTCAAGTTTCTGAAAGTATCGATATTTATAGAGAAATGACTAAAAATTTAATGGACTTATATCAATCTGGTATTAACAATAGAATGAATCAGGTGATGCAAGTTTTAACAGTTATCGCCACTATTTTTATTCCGCTCACTTTTATTGTAGGTATTTATGGGATGAATTTTGATAATATTCCTGAGCTTCATTGGAAATACGGTTATTTTTTTACGTGGGGAATTATGATTTCTGTTGTGCTGTTTATGCTTAAATATTTTAAACGAAAAAAATGGTTTTAAATCAATCTGATATTAAAGTTAGTGTTTTTGGATGTGGTTGGCTTGGTGAACCTTTAGCTACTTTTTTACTTGAAAAAGGGTTTTTGGTAAAAGGTTCAACAACTTCTAAAGAAAAATTACTTCAGTTAAAAACAAAAGGAATTGAAGCATATCAATTTCAATTAGATAAAATTGATGATGAGATTATTCCCTTTTTAAATTCGGATATTTTAGTAGTTAATATTCCTTCAAAAAATATTGAAGGATTTAGAAATTTGATATCATTAATTGAAAAATCAAAAATCAAAAAGGTGTTGTTTATAAGTTCCACTTCTGTTTATAAAGACAATAATACCATCATTTTTGAAAATACAATAGATAGTTTTTCTGACAGTCCTTTATTAGAAATCGAACAACTTTTTAAACAAAGCCAACATTTTAAAACTACCATTCTCCGTTTTGGAGGTTTATTTGGGTACTCAAGAAAACCTGGAAATTTCTTTTCTTCTGGTAGAAGTATTTCACAACCTGATGCTCATGTAAATATGATTCATCGTGATGATTGCATTGAAATTATATATCAATTAATTATTCAAGAAAAATGGGGTTTAATTTTAAATGCCTGTGCCGATTTACATCCCTCAAAAAGAAACTTTTACACCAAAGCAACTGAGGTTTTAGGAAAAACAGCACCTGATTTTATAGAAGGAGAAGTATTGTCATTCAAAATTATCAGTAATGATTATATAAAAAAATGCCTAAACTATACGTTTAAGCATCCTGATATTTTAAAAGCCTTAGAATTATAATTATTCTCCAAAAGAATTCCAACCCTGAGCAGTTAACTCTATTTGTTGATTGGCTCTTGTTATTAAATTTACACCATCTTTTGCTTCGGTCATAAATCCAATAATAGTCATACTTGGATTTCCTTTTATCTTATCAAAATCTTCTTGTGCTATGGTAAATAATAATTCATAATCTTCACCTCCACTCAACGCAACCGTTGTGCTATTGATATTAAATTCTTCGCAGGTACTGATCACTTGTTGGTCTAACGGAATTTTATCTTCATATAATTTACAACCAACATTAGACTGTTTACATAAATGTAAAATTTCAGAAGAAAGTCCATCTGAAATATCAATCATAGAAGTTGGTTGAACTTCTAGCACTTTTAACATTTCAATAATATCTTTTCGAGCTTCAGGTTTTAAATGCCTTTCTACTAAATAATCATAGGCCGTTAAATCTGGTTGTGATTGTGGATTCACCAAAAATACTTGTTTTTCACGTTCTAATACTTGCAATCCGAGATAAGAAGCTCCCAAATCGCCAGTTACTACCAATAAATCATTTGGTTTAGCACCGCTTCTATAAACAACTTCATCGGTATTTAAAACACCTAAAGCGGTAACGCTTATTAACATTCCTTTAGTTGAACTGGTAGTATCTCCACCCACTAAATCAACACCATATTTTTCACAGGCAAATTTAATTCCTGAATACAATTCTTCCAACGCTTCTAAAGGAAATCGATTAGATATGGCAATAGAAACCGTTATCTGAGTTGGAGTTGCATTCATAGCACAAACATCAGAAATATTTACAATCGCTGCTTTGTAACCTAAATGTTTTAAAGGCATATAGCTCAAATCAAAATGAACACCTTCAATTAATAAATCAGTAGTTAAGACAACTTGTTGATTTTTAAAATCGAGTACCGCAGCGTCATCTCCAACACCTTTAATAGTTGTTGCGTTGCTAATCTCAAATTGTTTCGTTAAATGGTCAATTAATCCGAATTCACCTAAATCCGAAATTTTTGTGCTTTTAAAGCTTTTATCTTCTATCATGGTGCAAAAATAAGTCTTTATTGAGAATGGCAATTAAAGAATCAATTTTATATATATCTGATGCCAAAATTAAGGTAAAAAGTTAGTATCTTTGTCCTTATTTAGAATCAATCTATATTACAAAATGATTAACGTATCTGAAATTGCACGAAAAAAAATAATTGACATGATGAATGAGGAGGGAAAAGATCCATCTTCAAGTTATGTCCGAGTTGGAGTTCAAAGTGGCGGTTGTTCAGGATTATTATACAACTTAACTTTTGACAATCAACAAAATGAAGGCGATAAAATTGTAGAAGATAATGGCATTAAAATCATTATTGATAAAAAAAGTTTTTTATATATCGTAGGAACTACACTTGATTTCTCTGGTGGTTTAAACGGAAAAGGTTTATACTTTAACAACCCAAATGCCAACAGAACTTGTGGATGTGGTGAATCGTTTTCTCTATAATTATTAAAAAATTAAAAAATTAAAAAATGAAAAGGTTTGAAGATTTAGAAGTTTATAAAAAAGCTTTTGCTTTAGCAATCTCAGTTTATAAATTAACTAATTCTAAGTCATTTGATTTAAATATTAAAAATCAAATTCAGAGAGCTGCATTGTCAATTCCACTTAATATAGCTGAAGGATTTGAATTACAATCTAACAAGCAATTTATCAAATTTTTATATATTTCAAAAGCATCAAGTGGAGAATTAAGAAGTTTATTAAGAATATGTGAAGAATTAAATTTTATAGATAAAATAATAGTTGATGACCTACTGAATGAAACAGAAGATGTTTCTAAACAATTATCAAAATTTATTAGTTATTTAAAAAACAGCAAAATAGAATAAAAACATTAAAAATTGGAATTTTTCAATCTTTTAATCTTTTAATCATTCCATAAAAAATGAATAAATATACTGAAGACGATTTAAAGAAAGAACTCGAAACTAAAGAGTATGCATACGGTTTTTATACTGATATAGAAGCTGATAAATTTGCTGCCGGATTAAATGAAGAAGTCGTTAGAGCTATTTCTAGCAAGAAAAATGAACCTCAATGGATGACCGATTGGCGTCTTGATGCTTTTCGTTTATGGGAAAAAATGGAAGAACCAGAATGGGCAAATGTTACCTATAACAAACCTAAATTTAACGAAATAAGTTATTATTCTGCGCCAAAACAAAAACCAAAATTAGATAGTTTAGATGAGGTTGACCCAGAATTGTTAGATACTTTTAAAAAGCTGGGAATTTCAATTGACGAGCAAAAAAGACTTTCTAATGTAGCTGTTGATATTGTGATGGATTCTGTTTCTGTAGCAACTACTTTTAAGAAAACATTAGGCGAAAAAGGAATTATATTCTGTCCAATTTCAGAAGCTATACAAGAACATCCAGAATTGGTTAAAAAATATTTGGGCTCAATTGTGCCTAAAACTGATAATTTCTATGCAGCACTAAACTCAGCTGTTTTTTCTGATGGTTCTTTTTGTTATATCCCGAAAGGAGTTCATTGTCCGATGGAACTTTCAACATACTTCAGAATTAATGAAGGTGGAACTGGTCAATTTGAAAGAACGTTGGTCATTGCAGATGAAGGTAGTTTTGTGAGTTATTTAGAAGGATGTACAGCGCCTCAACGTGATGAAAATCAGCTACATGCTGCGGTTGTAGAGCTAATTGCTTTAGACAATGCTGAAATAAAATATTCAACCGTTCAAAACTGGTATCCAGGCGATAAAGAAGGAAAAGGAGGCGTTTTTAACTTTGTTACTAAACGTGGTTTGTGCGAAACCAACGCTAAAATTTCTTGGACACAGGTTGAAACAGGAAGTGCTGTAACTTGGAAATACCCTAGTTGTATTTTAAAAGGAGATAATTCAGTTGGTGAATTTTATTCAATCGCTGTAACAAATCATTTTCAACAAGCTGATACTGGTACAAAAATGATTCATATTGGTAAAAACACCAAAAGCACGATTATCTCAAAAGGAATTTCTGCAGGAAAATCTCAAAATAGTTATAGAGGTTTAGTTCGTATAGGTTCAAAAGCCGATAATGCAAGAAACTTTTCTCAGTGTGATTCTCTATTAATGGGTAATAACTGTGGGGCACATACATTTCCATATATAGAAGTTAAAAACAAATCAGCTAAAATTGAGCACGAGGCAACAACTTCAAAAATTGGTGAAGACCAATTATTTTACTGTAACCAACGTGGTATTAGTACTGAAAAAGCAATTGCTTTAATTGTAAATGGTTTTAGTAAAGATGTGTTAAACAAACTACCAATGGAGTTTGCCGTAGAAGCTCAAAAATTATTAGAAATAAGTTTAGAAGGTTCAGTAGGCTAAAATGCAAATGAAAAACAAAACGGTAATAATAGTAGGTTCATCAAGAAGTATAGGAAATACATCAAAATTAGTAAAGGAGATTGCTAACAATATTAAGGCAGATATGATTGATTTGAATGACTATAAAATTTCCTATTATGACTATGAAAATAAAAATAGTGATGATGATTTTTTACCGCTTATTAAATCAATCATTGAAAAATATGATACAATGATTTTTGCTACTCCTGTTTATTGGTATAATATGAGTGGCATCATGAAAGTATTTTTTGACCGGTTTTCTGACTTAATTCGTATAGAAAAAGAAACTGGGAAAAAACTAAAAGGAAAAAAAATGGGTGTAATATCTAATTCTCACGACAATGGAATTGATAGCACTTTTTATATTCCTTTTCAAAAATCAGCAGCTTATTTAAATATGGAATATATTGGAAATAAACATTTTAATGCTGATCAAATTACAAAAAAAGAAAAATTAGACTTAGCTTTTATATAAAAAAACAAACATGTTATCAATAAAAAATTTACACGCAGGTATAGAAAATAAAGAAATTCTTAGGGGAATTAATCTTGAAATAAAAGCTGGTGAAGTACACGCCATTATGGGCCCAAACGGATCTGGAAAAAGTACACTTTCAGCAGTTATTGCTGGCAATGAAACCTATGAAGTTACTGAAGGTGAAATTGATTTTGAAAACGAAAGTATCTTAGAGTATGCTCCAGAAGAACGCGCTCACAAGGGTATTTTCTTATCATTTCAATATCCAGTAGAAATTCCTGGAGTTACCGTTACCAATTTCATAAAAACGGCCATTAACGAAACCAGAAAAGCTAAAGGCTTAGCAGATGTTCCTGCCAAAGATTTACTTAAACTCATTAGAGACAAAGCTGAATTGCTAGAAATTGATCGAAAATTTCTTTCTCGTTCTCTAAATGAAGGATTCTCTGGTGGTGAGAAAAAACGTAATGAAATATTTCAAATGGCTATGTTAGAGCCAAAATTAGCTATCCTAGACGAAACAGATTCTGGTTTAGATATAGATGCTCTAAAAATTGTTGCTAATGGAGTAAATAAACTTAAAAATGAAAACAATGCAGTTCTAGTAATTACGCATTACCAACGTTTGTTAGATTATATAGTTCCAGATTTTGTACACGTATTACACAACGGAAAGATAGTTAAATCTGGAGGTAAAGAATTAGCGCTGGAATTGGAAGAGAAAGGATATGATTGGTTAAAATAATCAAATCAGATTTAACAATAATCGATTAAAAAAACAATGGATTTAAAAGAAAAACTCATATCTTCATTTTTAGCATTCGAAAATACATCTGCTGCTGATGCTGGTATACACCAAATAAGAACCGCTGCATTTCACGATTTTGAACAAAAGGGTTTCCCTACTCGAAAAGATGAAGAATGGAAATATACATCGCTTAAAGAAGTGCTAAATCATGATTATCAAATTTTAACTAAGAACAATACAAGTGATATTGATTTAAATGATGTAAGAAAATATTTCATTCACGAAATTGACACTTATAAATTGATCTTTGTAAATGGAGTTTACAACTCATTATTATCATCTGCAACACATGATGGTATGGATATTTGCGTAATGTCATCTGCTATTTCCAAACCAAAATATAAAATGGTTGTGGATTATTATTTCAATAAAATTGTAAACAAAAATCTGCATTTTGCAAACCTAAATACTTCTTTTACAAAAGAAGGTGCGTTTATAAATATTCCTAAAAATGTGGTTGTTTCAAAACCAATTGAAATTATATATTTTAATACTGGCGAAGATGCCGAGTTGATGTTACAGCCTAGAAATTTAGTGGTTGTTGGAGAAAATTCACATGTTCAAATAATAGAACGTCATCAAAGTGTAAAAGAAAACAGTGTGTTAACAAACACCTTAACAGAGATTTTTGCACATAAACGCGCTATAGTTGATTTTTATAAAATCCAAAATGATTTGGATTCTGCATCACTAATTGATAATACGTTTGTTTCTCAACAAAAAGAAAGCATTGTGTCTATCAATACTTTTTCATTTGGCGGGAAATTCACACGCAACAATTTAGAATTTTATCAAGAAGATGAAAGAATTACTTCCAATTTAAACGGATTTTCACTCATCGGAAAAGATCAATTTGTAGATCATCACACCTTGGTACATCACAAAAAACCAAATTGTGAAAGTCACGAAATGTATAAAGGAATGTTTTTTGAAAATTCTACAGGTGTTTTTAACGGAAAGATTATTGTTGATAGAGAAGCACAAAAAACAAATGCTTTTCAACAAAACAACAATATGCTAATTGATGATGGCGCTAGTATTAACACTAAACCTCAGTTAGAAATATTTGCTGATGATGTTAAATGTTCTCACGGATGTACCATTGGTCAGTTAGATGAAAAAGCTATTTTTTATTTGCGCTCACGCGGAATTCCAGAAAAAGAAGCTAAAGCATTAATGCTCTACGCTTTTGGAAATGATGTGATTGAAAAAATCAAAATTCCAGAACTTAAAGAGCGTATTACTAGAATTATAGCTAAAAAATTAAATGTTGATTTAAGTTTAGAAGTTTAGTTTCGGCTATCTTTATCATAATAAAAATGAGTCGTTTACAATATTGTAAACGACTCATTTTGTTTTTAAAATTTATATTGTAAAAATAAGGTAAGATTTCTGCCAGGATCTGTAATAGGTACCCTTCCAAAATCTGCTTGATTTGTAAATGAAAAATTAAGATGATTGTGATACGTTTTATCAAATACATTTAATATTGCCATGCCTAATGTTACATTATTAAAGGGTTTTGCCCCAAGTCTTAAGTCTAATGTTTGATATCCTTTAGTTAGTGTTTCTCCATAACTTTCGGCAATGTTATCTTGTTTGGAAATTAAATTGTATTGAGCATTTATCCAATACTTTTCTTTTTCTAAACCAAGGAAAAACCTAGTAGTTAAGGGTGGTGTTAAAGGAAGTGATTCATTTAAGTCTTTATTTTTAGAGTAAATATAAGCTAGTTCAGTTTTAAAAAAAATGTCATTTACAAAATCTACTTGCGCCATAAGTTCAAATCCTGTTTTATAGGCATCATTAATATTCTGAAATACTTTTGGGTGAACTGGATCTTGTGTTGGAGAATATTTTCTGGTTAAATTTTTGTCAACAATTGCTACAATAGAATTCTTTAAGAATGAATAATAAACAGAAGAAGCAGAGCTAAAACCCTTGAAACCATTATTTAAATTATGATAACCTTTTAAACCAATTTCAAACTGGTTATTAATTTCAGCATCTAAATTAGGATTCCCAATGTATTCATGTGAATCTTGTCCTACAGTAAAATGATTGATAAATCGCTCAAGCATATCTGCAGAGCGTACTCCTCTACCATACGCAATTTCTAAAACAGAATTGTCTAAAATTAATTTTTTGTAAGAAACTGTAGCAGAGATATTATGTTCTGTACGTTTTTTTAAATCATACATTGCATCAAAATCGGCTTCTGGATCGTTAATATCAGAAGTTACCATATCGTAACGAATACCCGTTGTTATAATTGATGATGGATTAACAAACCATTTAGCTTCTGTAAATACTCCAAAATCATTTATGTATGAATCCTGCCAAACCTTATCATTAAATGTAATTGGATTTGGTAAAGGCATCCCCATCATATTTAACTTAACAATTCTTGTTCTTCCTCCATCTCTACTCACCGCTAAACCATCAATGCCGCTGTAAAATTTAAACTCTTTATTAGTAGGTTGCCATTCTATTTCCAATTTCCCACCAACTGTTGTGGCATTAACAAGAGAAGTGGCTTCTGTCATTTTAAACGTAGGTCTGCTATAATTGCTCATCAAATGATCTACATAACTATAATAAAGTTTAGCTGTCATAGTTTTAAATACATCACCAATATCGGCTAATTTATAATCTAAAGATATAATGCTACTATCATCATAATCGGTATCCATAGGTAAGCCTGCATGTAAAATATCTCGTCCAAAAGATTGTCGCCAATGAGCTTGCAAACGTTCATTTTTATTAAAATTGTATCCTAGTTTTATACCATAATCTACACTTCTGAAAGATGAAGGAATTTCCATTTCATTTCCATCTTTGTAATTACCAAAATTTCGGTAACTAACATTCCCAACCGCATCATATTTACTATTAATTTGCTGAAGTTGAAGCATTGTAATATAAGAGTTTCCATTTGTTTCATATCCTACTGAAGTTTTACCTTGAAATCCATAATCTTCGGCATCAGGTTTTTGTGTAACCAAATTAACTACTCCACCAAATGTTGCACCATAACGAACGGTATATGGCCCTTTAATAATTTCAATTTTTGAAACTTCTTCAGGAATTATATGTGTTGTAATAGGATCCATTCTATTTGGACAAGCATGCATTACCTTGGTTCCTCCATCATATTGAATATTGAGCTGCTCATATTGAGCTGCTCTAAATGATGGGTCAATTGCGTAACTTCCACGTTTAATAGTCGAAAACCCATTGATATCATTGAATAAATCTGCAACATTCTTTGGTTGAACAATTTTTTCTGCATATTTATTTGATACTGATGAATGCACCGGATCTGTTTGGAAATTTCCAGTTATCTTAATTTCATCTAGTTGAATTCTCTCTAATGTAGTTGTATCTTTAATAATTTCTTTCTTTTCCTGAGAAAAAGACACAAAAGATAAGAGTGAAAAAAGTAGTATACTATAATATATTCTCATTATTTAATATTTAGCTGTTAAAATAAAAGATGCTTTTTGATAAACTATTTTAGCTTATCAAACATTGAAATAATATGTATGAGAATTATATTTTTGGAGGATGGTAAAAATTGTAATTACTTAAATAAGCATACAAATTTCTATAATTATTGAGTTTAATTCTATTTGAAAAAGATTCTTTAAAAAGATATTCTACTGGTTTTACTACGTATAAAGTAATCTCTTTAAATATTTTTATACTAATTGGTTTTTGTTCGTTATTAGTGTCTTGTGCTACCTTTTTAAGATGACACTTTCCATTACATTTTAATGTTGGTTTATCTTTATTTTCACAAAGTTTTTCTATAAATCCAACAGGATCAATATAGTAGTAACTGTAAGTAATAGCAAGATGAAAACTATTAAATAAAATAACAAAAGTTAAAATAATTGATACTATGACCTGCTTTTGTTTCATTACAAACAAAGTTAATAACAAAACCGTTATTTATAAAACGATTTATACAAATTTAAATTATAATAAATACTAAAAAGTTTTTTTATCTGATTTTTATTATCAATTTATAGAGGCTAATATTTCTTTTAGTAAATTATCAAAATCGAATTCAGGTGCTTCGGTTAAACCCATTCTTACTATCACCAAATCTTTAGATGGTATGATGAATATATGCTGTCCTTGATAGCCATCACATGAAAACATATCTTTGGGTGCATTTGGGTATTTTCCGCCCGCATTTAACCAAAATTGAGCTCCATAAACACCATCTGAACTGTTAGTTGGAGAAACGGTATAATCAATCCACGATTCGTTTAAAATTTGCTCACCATTCCAATTACCTTTATGTAAATAGAGTAAGCCAAATTTAGCCCAATCGCGCACCGTTGCCCAAGCATAAGAAGACCCAACATAATTTCCGCTTAAATCAGTTTCTATAATCATAGAATTCATACCTATTTTATCAATTAATTCGGCATACCAAAAGTCAAGATATTGTTGATGGGTTTTAAATTGATTTCGAATAAATCTTGATAATAAATTAGTAGTTCCTGATGAATAATTCCAGCTGTTATTAGGCGTTCCAATCAAGGATTTATCGAGTTGGGTTTGGGTCATATCACGATCTATATACAACATTTTGGTAACATCAGAAATGGTGTTATAATCCTCTACCCATTCCAAACCACTATTCATCTGCAATAAATTGTTCAGCGTAATTTCAGAACGACTATCATTTTGCCACTCATCAAATAAATTATGTTGATTGACATTAATTTTTCCTTGTTTTTCTAGTATTCCGACCACAGCACTCGTAATACTTTTAGTCATAGACCAACCTAAAAGTTTAGAATTTTTATCAAAACCATCGACGTATTTTTCGGCAATAATTTGATCTTTGTACACCACTAAAACAGCACGTGTTTTTTTGATTATTTCGCCATTTTTATCAAATGCGTTGTTGACGGCTAATGTTAATTTTTGAGGATTTACATTGCTGAAAATAGTTTTTTGTGGTTCTAAATTTCCGTATGGGAAAGCCAAATTATTTTGCAGCATTACTCTTTTTGGATGAAATGATGCTAAATTATTATTTGTATTTTCTTCGGATAAAAGCACACAACCAACACCTTCTTTATAAATGGCTTTTCTCTTTTTTAAGCCGAAAACGGTAGAAGTAACCGATTTTTCTTCATAATTAATCACATTTTTAGCATAATAAACAGGGTCAATATCATTATCTTCCGCTTCAATAATTGCCTGTTTTCTTTGATCTTCAAAAGTACAAGAACACACACTTTTAGCCGCAAAACCAGTTACAATATCCAATTTTGGATAATAGGAATAAACCGCAAAAATCATCGCTATAAAAAGAAAAGACAAACTGTATTTGAGTATTTTTTTCATGTTAATTCATTTAAACTATTCTATAAAATTAACTTTTATTTTGTCAAATCAAAAAAGATTTTTAATTTTGTTAACCATTTGGTTAAACTATATAGTTAAAGAAAATGAATACTGACACAAAAGACCTAAATACAGAATCAGAAATTTTAAATGCTGCGAAACGGATTTTCCAACAAAAAGGAATGGATGGGGCTAGAATGCAGGAAATTGCGGATGAAGCCAACATCAATAAATCATTGCTTCATTATTATTACAGAAGTAAACAATTATTATTTGAAGCGGTTTTTAGAAGTGCCTTTTCTATGTTAGCTCCACAGCTTAATGCTGTTATGAATGATGATTCTCCACTTTTTGATAAAATTAGAAACTTCACCTATAACTATATTTCATTTGTTGTAAAACATCCTTATTTACCTAATTTTATCATTCAAGAACTCAATAGAAATCCTGAATTTGTTAAAAACTTAGTGGCTGAAAAACATTTTCCAACTATTGATAAATTTAAGAAACAAGTTGAAGAACAGATTGCCTTAGGTTCTATTCGGCCAATAAAAGCAGAACAATTATTTATCAATATTATGGCTTTAAATATGTTTCCATTTCTGTCAGCACCTTTAATAAAAGCATTTACAAAAACTGATGATGTTAATTTTAAACAATTAATTGAAGCTAGAAAAACAGAAGTTGCTGATTTCATTATTAATTCTATAAAAATATAATATGATGAAAAAAATAATATCTTTCTTAATATTTCTTCTAAGCTTTAGTGTGTTTAGTCAAGACAAATTGAGTTTAGAAGAATGCTATTCTTTATTATACAAGAATTATCCTTTAGTTCAACAAAATGATTTATTAGAGAAACAAAATGTTATAGATTTAGAAGTAATAAAGACTGGTAAACTTCCATCATTAGATTTTTTAGCTCAGGCAACATATCAGTCTGATGTTACAAAAATACCAATTGCTATACCTAACAATCCAGTTGAACCGCCTAATAAAGATCAATATAAAGTTAATGTTTCAATAAATCAATTAATATATAACGGCGGATTAATTGAAGCTTCAGCATCAGTAAAAAAAGCTGACTTAAAAACACATCAACAGCAAATAGAAGTTAATTTATATCAACTCAAATCTAGCGTTAATCAACTGTATTTTTCTATACTTTTAAATCAAGATAAAGGAGCATTATTATCAGCTAAAAAAAACCTGTTAGATGTTAAATTAAAAGAAGTGAAGTCGGGTATAAAATACGGAATGTTATTACCAACATCCGATAAAATTATTGAAGCAGAGTTACTCAAGATTCAACAACAATTTAACGAAATTAATGTATCTACTAAAAATTTAACCTCTACACTTTCTTTATTAGTTGGAATAGAAATTAATTCTAATACTCAACTTCAAACTCCTGAAATTACAACAAATTTAACAACTGATATCCAACGACCAGAAATAGAATTATTTCAATTACAAAAAGAACAAGTAGAAGCTTATAAACAAGTAATTTCTAAAAAAGATAATCCTAAGTTAATTGGATTTGCAACTGGAGGTTACGGAAATCCTGGGCTAAATATGTTAGATAATTCGTTTCAAACTTATTATCTAGCTGGCATCAAATTAAATTGGAATGTATTTGATTGGAATTCATCAAAAAAAGAACAAAATTCACTTCAAATCAATAATGATATTATAGATAATCAACAACAGCTTTTTAAGCTAAACACCTCTATAGAGCTAGAACAACAACTTTCAGAAATTGAAAAATTATCATCTAATATTAAAGAAGATGAAAAAATCATAGAATTACGAAAACAAATTTTAGCTGCTGCTGATTCACAATTAAAAAATGGTGTCATTACTTCTTCAGCTTATATTACAGAATTGACCAATTTATATGAGGCAGAAAACAACTTAAACAAAAATAAAATTCAATTGTTATTGGCAAAAATTAATTATAAAACTATTAACGGAAATTAAATCACTACCAATGAAAATATCAAAAATTATATTCGGATTAATAATCATATTTAGTTTAATGATATCCTGTAAAAATGGAAATGATAAGGCAGATGGTTATGGTAATTTTGAAGCTGTAGAAATTACAGTTTCAGCAGAAAATAATGGTAAATTAATTCTTTTTTCAGTTGATGAAGGGCAATCTATAAAAAAAGGGAGATTTATTGGATACATTGACACCATTCCATTGACACTAAAAAAAGAGCAATTACAGGTTTCAAAAAGTATTATTACCTCAAAATCTAGTGGAGTTCTTTCACAAATTAGTGTATTAGAGGCACAATTAAGAACTGCCAATATTTCAAAAAATAGAATTCAAAATTTACTAAAAGAAAATGCTGGAACACAACAACAGTTAGATGATATAAATGGTAAAATTGATGTTATAAATCAGCAAATTAGAAGTGTTGAAATTCAAAACTCAACAGTTGTTAATGAACTAAAAAGTATTGATGTACAAATAAATCAGTTAGAAGATCAATTGCAAAAAAGTAAGATTATAAATCCGATTGACGGAACAGTTTTGGTAAAATATGCCGAACCAAACGAAATAACTTCCTTTGGCAAACCACTCTATAAAATTGCAAATTTAAATACGATGCAATTAAAAGTATATATAAGTGAAAATCAATTAACTTCAATTAAAATAGGGCAAAATGTAACTGTTAAAGTTGATGCAGATAAATCGATGAAAAACTTTGAAGGCATTATTTCATGGATAGCTTCTGAAGCTGAATTTACACCAAAAATTATTCAAACAAAAGAAGAACGGGTTAATTTGGTTTATGCTGTAAAAGTTGAGGTAAAAAATGATGGAAGTTTAAAAATTGGAATGCCTGCAGAAATGTGGGTACAAAACAGTAAGCAGTAAGCAGTTGCAGTTTTCAGTTCCTTTAAATTTAAAATGGCTATTATAAATTATAATTAAAACAAAAAGTCCTTGCCTATGGGAAGGATTTAGGATGGAAATAAATATAAAATTATGAAATAGCCATGTTTGCTAAAACACAATTGCAAAGCAATCACTGAACACAGAAACAAATAAAATTTTGTGAAGTAAACTTTGATGAAAATATTTTAATCAAACTGGCGTATTCCATATGACAT
>JAUYUF010000138.1 GCA_030694835.1 Flavobacteriaceae bacterium
ATTCTAATTGAGTAGTACCTGTTTTACCAGCCATCGAAAAATCTTTTGAATAAATACTTGCAGCTGTTCCTCTTATAACTGTATTTTTTAAAATAGTTTGTATTTTCTTCACCGTTTCTTTAGAACACACTTGTGGATGAATAACTTTCTTATTAAATTTTTCGATAGTCTGATTTGCCACTCTAACTTCTTTAATAAATCTCGGTTTTACCATTTCACCATTATTAGCAATTGCATTGTAAAAAGTTAAAGTTTGTAAAGGAGTAATATGCAATCCATATCCGTAAGCCATCCATGGCAATGAAAGTGCCGACCAATTTTTATCTGATGGATGGGGAATCATAGGTTTTCCCTCACCTTTAATTTCAAGATTTAAAGTTTCATTCAGCTTCATTTCATATAACTTATCTGCAAACTTTTTAGGATTATTACCATAATGTTTCATAATAAGTTTTACAATACCAACATTGGAAGAAACCTCAATTACTTTTGCTGCTGATATTTTACCATAACCACCTCTATGGGAATCCCTAATTTTTCTTCCTCTAATTGAAATAATTCCACCATCAGTGTCTACTACTGTACTTGTATCAATTACTTTATCTTCTAAAGCCACTATTAAACTCATTAATTTAAAAGTAGAACCTGGTTCATGACCTTCAAAAATGGCATAATTTCTAGTTTCGTAATAGGTATTTAATTTTGATTTCCCAAGATTTGATATGGCCTTAATTTCTCCTGTTTTGGTTTCCATTACAACCACGCATCCGTGATCTGCTTGATATTTTTCTAGTTGCTCTAACAAAGCATGATGTGCTATATCTTGAATATTTAAATCGATGGTGGTTACAACATCTTTTCCATCAATAGGTTCAACTTCATTATTATCATTTATAGGTTTCCACAATCCTTTAGCAATTTTTTGCTTCATTCTCCATCCTAATTTTCCATCTAAAAATTCACTATAGGCTCCTTCAACCCCAACTCTACCCCTATAATCATCATAACCAATGGTTCTTTCTGCAACTTTGCCAACAGGATGTGCTCTAACAGTTCTTTGTTCTGCAATAAAACCACCTTTATAAACTCCTTTATTAAAAATGGGAAATTTGCGCATTCTAACATATTCATTATGCCCTAAATGTCTGGCAATGAGCAAATATCTATTTTTGATTATGCGTGCTTTTCTAATATAATTTTCATAATAATAAGGTGTTTTTCCTTGCATCTTAGATAGCTCTGTTGCTAAACCTCCAATATGCTTTTCAAAAAGCTCTTCTTCAACAGAAATGGCATCCATTCTGATGTCATATTTATACATAGATGTTGCTAATAGGACGCCATCAGCAGAATAAACATTGCCTCTATTTGGAAAAATTGTATCATTACGAAGGGTAACTTTTTCTGATAATCTTCTATATTCTTCTCCGTTTGTAATTTGAATATTGAAAATTTTCCAAAATATTACAATAAATAAAATGGTCATTACAAATGCCACAAAATACATTTTTTTCAATATGTTTTTGTCGTTAGTTGCCATTCTATTTACTTTCTTTTTTAACTATTTTAATTAAATAAGGTGGTTGATCCATAGGTTTTAATCCCAAATACCCAACATTACTTCTTATTGTGGATTCTAATTTTAATTGCATTACTTGCGTACGAGTGTCTATATACTCTGCTCTTAATTCTTTAACTTGCTTGTTAAGTCTGGCAATCTCCATCACTTTTTTATCCACACTGTGTGAACTTGCTATAACCAATAAAAACAACAAAACAACATATACAGTCATACCCCAATTCTTTAAAGAATTTTCACCGGTAAGAAATTTACCTTTAAGGATATCAAATATGTTTTGCTCTATTGACATTTATGATAAAGTTGCTATTCTTAATTTCGCACTTCTTGCTCTATTATTTATTCTGATTTCTTCTTTAGAAGGAGTTATCATACTACCCACTTTTTTTAAAGGCACTGAAAAATTTCCATAAAAATCTTTTTCAGGCTCACCTTCAAATAAACCATCTCTAATAAAACGTTTTACTAATCTATCTTCAAGTGAGTGATAGGAAATCACACACAATCTCCCGCCTTCATTCAACACTTCAGGCACTTGACTCAGGAAATCTTTCAAAGCTTCAATCTCCCTATTAACTTCTATTCTTATTGCTTGAAAAACTTGAGCAATCACTTTATGTTCTCTTCCTTGTGGCAAAAAACTAGCTAAAACTTGTTTCAACTGAATACTTGTTTCAATTTTTTGCTCCTTTCTAGCTTCAATAATTTTTTTTGCCATTGCTCTAGCATTATTCAATTCGCCATACTGAAATAATAAACTACTAATTTGCTCTTCTGTATAATTATTGATAATTTCATAAGCAGAAAGTAATTCGCTAGTATTCATTCTCATATCTAAACGACCTTCAAATCTGGTAGAAAAACCTCGCTCAGCAACATCAAATTGATGTGATGACACACCTAAATCCGCCAAAATTCCATCTACTTTTTTAACACCATTAAATTTTAGATGACGCTTTAAAAACTTAAAATTTTGAGGAATTAAAACAAAACGTTCATCATTTAATACATTTTTCTGAGCATCTTCATCTTGATCAAAAGCATAAAGTCTACCTTTTTCACTTAATTGTTCAAGTATAGCTCTAGAATGACCTCCACCTCCGAAAGTGACATCAACATATACTCCATCAGGTTTAATACTTAACCCTTCAATACACTCTTTTAATAAAACTGGATTATGGTAACTCATGATTATTAGCTATTTTATCTCCCATTACTTCCTCAGCCAAACCTGCAAAATCAATTACAGCGTCATCAATAGCATTTTCATACTTGTCTTTATCCCAGATTTCAATAATATTAACTGCTGATGATAAGACAATGTCTTTTGAAATTCCTGCAAATACACATAAATCTTTTGGAATAAGTAAACGATCATTTCCGTCTAATTCCACAATTTTTACTCCTGCAGTAAATCTTCTTATAAAATCATTATTTTTTTTAACAAACTTGTTGAGTTGATTGATTTTTTCCATCATCAAATTCCACTCATTCATTGGATACAATTCTAGACAAGGTTGAAATACAGAACGTTTCAACACAAACCCGCCCTGTAAAGTAAGCGAAAGTTGTTTTTTAAGCGAAGATGCTAGCATTATTCGCCCTTTTGAATCAACTTTGCATTCATATGTACCTATTAGGTTTGTCACTTTTATATAGTTTTGTATTCAAAAATAAATAAATTTCTCCACAATTTACCACAATTTACCACTTTGTTGATAACTTTTAACTTAAATCACGATATTTTCATTTATCTATTTGATTATCAATTTTTTGAGATTTTTTTCAATGATTTGACCTAGGCATACATAAAAAAATGTTATTTTGCACAAAAAAGATTACATTTGTACGCTTGATTAAATGAAGAATCAATGATCAATTACCTTAAAAAGGACAACGATTTTAACTATATAGAAGCTGGGGAAGGACAACCAATAATCGTATTACACGGTTTAATGGGCACTTTAAGTAATTTTGATGATGTTTTAAAACATTTTTCTACAAAAAATTACAGAATCATAATGCCCTCTTTACCAGTTTATGATTTACCGTTATTAAAAACTAACGTTAAAAACTTAGCTAAATACATTAAAAAATTTATAGAGTATAAACAGCTTAATGATGTAATTCTAATGGGTAATTCTTTGGGAGGTCATATTGCTTTATATTACTCAAAAACATATCCTGAAGATGTAAAAGCATTGGTTCTTACTGGAAGTTCAGGTTTATATGAAAAATCTTTAGGAGACACCTATCCAAAAAGAGGCAATTACGAATACATCAAACAAAAAACAGAGGAAGTTTTTTTTGATCCAAAAGTAGCCTCTAAAGAAGTAATAGATGAGGTGTTTGAAACTGTTAATAATAGAAGTAAAACTATCAAAGTTTTGGCTATTGCTAAAAGTGCCATCCGTCATAACATGGCAAAAGATTTGCCAAAAATGAAAATGCCAGTTTGTGTTATTTGGGGTAAAAATGACATTGTAACACCCCCAATAGTTGGAGAAGAATTTCATAGGTTATTGCCAAATTCTGATCTGTATTGGATTGATAACTGTGGTCATGTTGCTATGATGGAATGTCCAGATGAATTCAACAGAATTCTTGAAGAATGGCTCACAAAGAGAAAGTTATAAATTACTAAGGATTTTTTTGAATTTATCAGAAATGAATTTGAATAAAAAATTCATGTAATATAATCTATAATCAAAATTAAATGATGAAAATTAAATCGGCAGAATTTGTGATAAGCAACTCCGATGTTTCAAAATGTCCGAAAGATCGATTACCTGAATTTGCTTTTATTGGTCGCTCAAATGTTGGGAAATCATCCTTAATCAACATGTTAGTTGACCGTAAAAGTTTAGCTAAAACATCAGGAAAACCTGGAAAAACAAGACTTATCAATCATTTTAAAATAAATGAAAATTGGTTTTTAGTAGATTTACCTGGATATGGATACGCCAAGGTTTCTAAATCAACCAAAGCTGATTTTCAATCTTTTATAAAAAAATATTTTACAGCTAGAGAACAACTTTTATATGGATTTATTTTAATTGATTCTAGAATTGAACCACAACAAATTGATTTAGATTTTATGGAGTGGTTAGGAATGAGTCAAATTCCTTTTTGTATTGTATTTACCAAAACTGATAAAATTAGCAGTGTTGAACTTCAGAAAAATATTGCTCAATACAAACGTACTTTATTAAAAACTTGGGAAGAATTTCCCACCTATTTTGAAACATCTGCCGAAACTGGAAAAGGAAAAATGGAAGTTTTAAAATTTATAGAAGATACTATAAATGCGTATCCGTTAGAATACTAAATATCTCCTATTAAAATGCGGACAACTATTGAAAATATCCAAATCTTATATGAAGATAATCATATTATCATTGTTAACAAACGAGTTGGAGATATTGTTCAAGGAGATAAAACTGGCGATACGCCTCTTAGTGAAATTGTAAAGCAATATATCCAGATTAAATATCAAAAACCTGGAAATGTGTTTCTTGGAGTTGTACACAGAATTGATAGACCAACTTCAGGTATTATTTTATTTGCCAGAACCTCAAAAGCATTAGAGCGATTAAATGAGATGTTACGCGAAAAGAAAATTGAAAAAACTTATTGGGCTGTAATAAAAAACAATCCTCCAAAAGAATCTGATACATTAATTAACTTTCTGATAAAAAATCCAAAAAACAACAAATCAACTACTTTTTCTACAGAAAAAGAAGGAAGTAAAAAAGCAATTTTACATTATAAATTACTAAAGAAATTAGATAATTATGCTTTACTAGAAATCAATTTAGAAACAGGAAGACATCATCAAATACGCTGTCAATTGGCGTCAATTGGGTGTCCAATAAAAGGAGATTTAAAGTACGGATTTCCAAGAAGTAATGCAGATGGAGGTATCCATTTACATGCTAGAAAAATTGAATTTATTCATCCTGTAAGCAATCAACATATTTCAATTCTTGCCCCATTACCAGTAGATCCCATTTGGAACCTTTGTGAGTAATTTTCATTCTTAAAAACCTTATCGAAACCATTTATTTTCTTGCTTAAAATTTACTTTTTAAATTAGTACATTTACAATTACAGTATTTTAATTAATCTTATATGATTTCAAAAGAACATTATGATTATGTAATTATAGGTTCCGGATTTGGCGGCTCAGTATCAGCACTTCG
>JAUYUF010000174.1 GCA_030694835.1 Flavobacteriaceae bacterium
TTAGGGCTATTCCGATGAAGGTATTCCAATACCTCAATCTCTTCATTTTTAAGTGTTATATATCTCATAATGAGATAAATATACGAAAATTATTATATATACGCAATAAAATACGACATTATTTTATTCTTATTACTTAGAATGCTAACTTATATTTATTACATTTAAACTTTTGCTTTTACTAATAATTTTGTAGAAAATGAATAACAAGCACGTATATCTAAATAACAGAAAAAATCAACAAAGCGGTTTTAACCGTAAGAGAGGGTTTTCTCAAGAAGAAACTAAAGAAGAGCCAGAAGAACCAACAATAAAAAAATTTCAAGTAGCCAATCTCCGAAATAATTACATTGATTTTACTCAATCTTATGAGAATAGATACATTAATAGAACTATTAAATTTCCCACTTATATTGATTTAATTGAGATTAGATTCTTTCCAATTTTCAACAAAGATATAAAAAATAAATTCTTTCAGAAATACGGATTATCTCCATTAACTTATAGTGATTTTAACCGTACTGTTGTTTTCGAGGTAGTTGACAGAAATTCCTTTGATAGCTTTAAAGCAGATATTGAATTTATAATTAGTCTAGATGAGGATGTACCTTATTCAGGTGAAGATTATAATCTAATCGCTACTATCTATAAGTTCCGTTTTATTAATAAGAGAAATAAAACTAATGAAGAAGAAGCTATTATTCTTTCTACCATTCAATCAGCATCAATTGAAATTGCTAATCTTCAAAAAGAAAGATTAAAGCAATTACTAAGTGAGGCCAATTTACTGTTTTCAACTAACAAAAATGAAGATCTCTTTTACCTAAATCATGCGAGTAATGATATTTTAATTAGCATTGAACAAAATTTTGATATAATACAAAGTATAACTAGCTCAAGAGCACTTAATGTTAGGCCTGGATTGTTAGGAACCCTTAGAATGGAATATGGTTTTGAAGTAGAAGTACCAGAAAAACTTACTACTGTCGGAATTATTGATACTGGTGTAAATGCAATTGAGCCTTTCAATAACTTGATTGTTGACGGTGGGATAAACATAACAGGAGAAATCGATGCTGATCATTCTGGCCATGGCACTTTGGTAGCTGGTTTAGCTATATTTGGACAAGATTTACCTGCTTCAGTAGAAAATTTTTATGTAGCTAAGTGCAAAGTTTTACCTATAAAAGTGCTTCATAACAATAATGGTGGAATTAATTTTCCGATGTTGTTACAAGCAATAAGAACTGCGAATCGAGATAAAGGCGTTCGTATTTTCAATATGTCATTAGTTTTTCATCCTAAAAAATATAATGAGTCATTTTCAGAGTTTGCTTATGAACTTGATTACCTATCCCATGAACTTGGTATTTTAATTTTTATTTCAGTAGGAAATTATGATGCTGTCTCGTTAGAAGAACTATTGACAATAGATTCGCATATTGATCATAATTATCCTGATTTTTATTACAAGTTAAATACTACCTCACCTGTGCATAATTGTGAAAATACAAATATCAGCATTCCTTCTGAATCATTAAATAATTTATCGATAGGAGCACTAGCAGGTAATTTAGAAGATGGTGACAATTCAGACCTTACACCTGCCAATATTTACCCTGCATATTATACGAGGAAGTTTCATTTTGATTATGAGCAGAAAGTAAATGCTACAAATTTCACTCGAAATCAAAAGAACAAACATCTAAACAAACCTGATTTAGTATTTGATGGAGGGGACCTTTTAAATGAACAATCTGGTATTGAAATTATAGCGAGCCCAGCCGATAGCTACTATAGAAGAACAGCAGGCACGAGTCTTTCCGCTCCTTTAATTACTTCAATGGCAGCAGAAATAGAGGGGATGTATCCTGATTTAGATGTTCAGTCAATAAAAGCCTTGTTAATTAACAGTGCTAATTACTATAAAACGAGTCAATTACCACTTTTTCAAAATAAAGGTGAGTTATTGAGGAAGCTAATTGGATTTGGTGTCCCTGATAGAAATAAATCTTTGCTTTCCAACAATAAATCAATCACGATGGTAGTTGAGGATCAAATCAAACCTCTTGAGATTGTTTCTATCCCTATTTTCTTACCAGAATATCTTAAAACCGCTGGAAACAAACTAATCTTTGATATATCAATTGCTTATAGTTCATATCCAGATAAAGGAAATCATTTGGGCTATTTACCATTACACATGTCTTTTAACTTGATGAAAAATCTCACCATAAAAGATATTGCCACAAAAAGCACAGAAGAAACAGTGGCAAAAAGAGGGTTTTCATGGAGTGAAGATCATTTTGGTAAAGAAAATATTCTTTTTTCAAATGCTCAAAGTAAGGAATACAGACTTCAACCCAACGACATTGTCTCTTTAAATGGTCAAATGGCTGTGGCAGTTCGTTGTTTATCAAAAGATAACATTGATGAAAATTTGAAAAATTACCTAGAAAATAATCAACATGCTTTTTCTTTAGTAATACGCATTACAGAAGAACTGAAAAACGTTACAGAAAATAATCTGTACAATGAAATGCTTGAAATCAATAATTTAACCGTAATAAGTGAAGCAGAAATAGATGCTGATTTAGATCTTGAGGTAGAAAATTGATTACTTTTTTAATGCTTTTTTTTCAAGTTCAATTAATTCAGACCAAACAGAAACATCAATTTTAGGTGCCAATTTTTTATCGTCTAACTGTTTGAAGAGTGTACGCTTTATGGCATTAATTAAAGTTTTCTGAATGCTATAATAGCTTAAAGTTTCACATTGTTTGATAATTTTATTTAAAGCAGTTTTCGAAGGGATTGTGAAATTTCCTTTCTTTAGTGTTAGATATATTAATTCTTCAATTTGAGATTTATTAGGTAATGAAAACTCTAAATTCACATCAAATCGTCTAAGCAATGCTTCATCAATCATATTTTCTTGATTGGTTGCTGCTATAACTATGGAAGATTGAGGTAGGTAATCAAAAAGTTGCAGAATTGTATTCACAACTCGTTTCATTTCTCCGTGATCTTGATTGTAATCTCTTATTTTACCTAAAGAATCAAATTCATCAATAAAAATAATACTATCCTCTAGAGCCGCTTTCTTAAAAACCTTAGTAAGATTCTTACTAGTTTCTCCAAGTTTGGACGATACTATTGCTCCTAAATTCACAACATACATTTGTTTATCTAATTCACCAGCAATAACGTATGATGCAAGAGTCTTACCACAACCCGAAGGACCATGTAATAGAAGTTTATTAGAAACAGGCAATTCAAATTTCTGTAAAAGTTCAATGGAATTGTTTTCTTTAATAAAGTGAATTAGTTCATTTTTTACTTCAGGATCGATAACTAAATTTTCTAATCGATAATCAGACTTTAGTTTGTCAATAAAGAGATCATTGATTTCTCTTTCATTTTGCTGATTAAAATAATGATCAGAACCAACTTTTGTTAGGTTACCACTGTTTCGATTTGATTCCTTTAATAAAGACTGTAATTGAAGGGCAAAGTTGATTTTCTTACTTTCTTTGTAGAATTCAATGAATTCAGTCAAAGATTTTAGTAAGCTTTCACGATCGTTTTCTAAACCATATCGTGCAATTTTTTTTATGTAATCAATTTGTCCCACAAACAATTTAAATATACGGTAAAATTAAAAGAAAAATATCAATATTCATGTCAAATTTAATATTTTAATTCTAAACTCATTTTACACGTATCAATATAAACAAAAAAGCAGTTCATATATGATAACTTGTAAGATAAATAATAAGATTAAATATTTCAATAGGATTTTAAGATTACCTTTTAAAACGGCCTCATAAAACTTTGGCTTAAACAATAGGCGAGTGAGCGTATAAATTTTATGGGATTGCAGCATTCTTACCATCGCATCAACTCGCTCAAAATTGAAAAGATTCTCAATCTTTTCAATTTATGCCGTCTAAAATATAGCGAATAAGCTGTAATTGTTTCCGAAGTTTTATGCAGCCTTGATTTTTTTGTTTAGCTCACGCATTTTTTATTGTTTTAAGTGTTCGTGAATCGCCTAAAGTCGATTTCTTTTTTCATCAAGGAAAAAAGATAAGCATAATGAAAGAAAGCTTATTTGGAAACGAAATTTAAGCAAGTGTTTAGAAATTTTTATTTTACTCACAGTATTATTTATTTTAAAAATATACTATGGTGTTCGTGAATCTCCTAAAAAGTCGATTTCAAAAATTTTAAACTGTTGCGCCAACTTAACGAGAACATTCTGAAAACTTTTAGAACGAGAATATCAAACTTATTCAGAATATAATTATGAAACTAAAAGGATTGCTTTTTTTGGCGTTGGCAAGCGGCTGCAAATTACTCGTCTGCTTTTTATTTGTTTTTATTTGAACTCGTGAATGCTGCGCATTTGTGTTTACAAAACAATAAAGCGTTTGGTAGCGGTAATTACGAAGTAATCACGAACACAGCTTTATAAAATAAAAAACGAGTGAGTAATTTAACATAATGGCAAATGCAAATTTTTAATTTGCATTCACGAACTCCCAAATAAAAATAATAAAGGGGTGAGTAAATTATAATTACAAATTGAGTTAGAATGTAACTATCTGTAGAATCGCATATTTAAAATATTAATGACCCAAGTACGGAATATCGTATAGAAATATAATGCTTCTGGGATATTTAGCATAATATGCAATTATAACTATCAAATTAAAATTAGAACTTCATAAGCCGTAATTACTTTTAACATAATTGCTGACGATATAGACCTAAAGGCACTATATCTACAATTATGTGTAAATAGCCTGAAATACGGCTATACAGTAATTACTGTATATTTGTATTATAAATGCGAATTAAGGGTTAAAAATCACAAGAAAAAAGCAAAAAATTTATGATAAAAAGCAATAAAATATTTGCATAAAAGCCTGATAATCAGTATATTTATAGTGAATTTCAAACATTATAAAAAACATGATTAAT
>JAUYUF010000181.1 GCA_030694835.1 Flavobacteriaceae bacterium
CATTAACATTTTCCCAAAGTTTCTCTTTCAATTCTGGCATCGTGCGAATCATGTCCAAGCGTTTTAGAGCTCCTAATACCATTGGCATAGGCAAGGATTTTGCAAATATTTGAGAGCGTAAATTGTATTGTAAAAATTGAATTACTTCTTTATCTCCAGCAACAAAACCGCCAATTCCAGCCATTGATTTAGCGAATGTACCGAAATAAACATCAATTCCGTCTTGTACACCTTGCTCCTCACCTGCCCCAGCTCCCGTTTTACCTAAAGTTCCAAATCCGTGCGCATCATCAACTAAAATTCTGAAATTATATTTTTCTTTATAAGCTATGATTTCTTTTAATTTCCCTTGTTCACCACGCATACCAAAAACACCTTCAGTTATCACTAAAATTCCTCCACCAGTTTCTTCTGCTAATTTATTAGCACGCTGTAAATTTTTCTCAAAACTATCAATATCATTATGTTGATACGTAAATCTTTTCCCTTGATGCAAACGAACACCATCAATGATACAGGCGTGAGAATCTGCATCATAAACAATTACATCATTTCTAGAAACTAAGGCATCGATAGTAGAAACCATACCTTGGTATCCAAAATTTAATAAATAGGCCGCATCTTTTTGAACAAAAGCAGCTAATTCTTGTTCTAATTGTTCATGATATTTGGTATGTCCCGACATCATTCTTGCTCCCATAGGATAAGCCATACCATAATCTGCAGCAGCTTGTGCATCCACTTTTCTAACTTCTGAATGATTTGCCAAACCTAAGTAATCATTGATACTCCATGTTAATACTTCTTTCCCATTAAATTGCATTCTATGAGAAATGGGTCCTTCTAATTTTGGAAAAATAAAATATCCTTCGGCTTGTTTTGCCCATTTACCTAATGGACCTTTATCATTATAGATTCTTTCAAATAAATCTTTCATATTAAGTTGGTGTTATCTTTGTTTTTTAAATGTGTACAAATTAAATAATTATTTATGGATTTTTAAATCGAATTATTCAATATAAATTACTTCTTTAGATGCTGAGGTTCTTTCTTGATAAAAACCTTGATGCTCCATCCAATCATCACTAAAAACTTTACTCATATATCTTGATCCATGATCTGGAAGTATAGCAACTACTACACTATTTTTATCAAAAAAACCTTTTGCAGCATATTGTTTTATTGCTTGAATTATTGCTCCACTTGTATATCCTGCAAAAATCCCTTCAGTTAAAGCTAATTCTCTTGTTGTAAATGCGCTGTCTTCATCTGTTACTTTTTCAAAAATATCAATGATGTTAAAATCTGTAGCAGTTGGTATTAAATTTTTACCCAGTCCTTCAATTTGATAAGAAAATATTTCTTTTTCATCAAACTCACCAGTTTCGTGATATTTCTTAATTACAGATCCAAAAGCATCAACTCCCAAAATTTTAATAGCAGGATTTTTTTCTTTTAAATAACGAGCTGATCCAGATATTGTCCCTCCTGTTCCACTAGCAGCAATTAAATGAGTAATTTTACCTTGAGTTTGCTCCCAAATTTCTGGACCTGTTGAGTCATAATGTGCTTCAATATTTAACTCATTAAAATATTGATTGATATAAATAGAATTGGGTGTTTCTTGATGTAAACGTTTAGCTACTTCGTAGTAAGAACGAGGATCATCTGCAGGAACATTTGCCGGACAAACATAGACCTTTGCCCCCATTGCCTTTAATATATCTATTTTGTCTGGAGATGATTTTGAACTTACTGCTAATATGCAATTATAACCTTTTATAATTGCTATCATGGCTATGCTAAATCCAGTATTTCCTGAAGTAGTTTCTACAATAGTACTTCCGAGCTTTAATAATCCTTTTTTCTCTGCATCCTCTATAATATGAAGTGCAATTCTATCTTTCATAGAATTGCCCGGATTAAAAAACTCTAACTTAGCTAAGTATGTTCCTGGTAATTCTTTTGTTATTTTATTTAATTGAACCATAGGAGTATCTCCTATTAATCCTAATATATTTGAATAAATTTTATCGTGCATCATTAAAATAGTATTCCCAATTTTATTTTTTGATATTTTCTAAATCGAACAAAAAGGAATAATCAATTGCTATTTCTTTCAAAGCATCAAATCTCCCAGAAGCGCCTCCATGACCAGTTTCCATATTGGTTTTAAGTAATATAATGTTCTTATCTGTTTTTAATTCTCGTAATTTTGCAACCCATTTTGCGGGTTCAAAATATTGAACTTGAGAATCATGTAAACCAGTCGTTACCAACATATTTGGATAATTTTGTGCTTTAACATTATCATAAGGCGAATAGGATTTCATATAGTCATAATAGGTTTTGTCATTCGGATTCCCCCACTCATCATATTCGCCAGTAGTTAATGGAATACTGTCATCTAACATAGTAGTTACAACATCAACAAAAGCAACATCAGCAATTACACCATTAAATAATTCTGGATTCATATTAACAATTGCACCCATTAATAAACCACCAGCAGAACCTCCGTTTGCATATAAATGTTTGGTTGATGTATATTTTTGATCGATTAAAAACTTGGCGCTATCAATAAAATCAGTGAAAGTGTTCATTTTTTTGAGCAATTTACCATCTTCATACCACGCTCTACCAAGGTATTCACCTCCTCTAATATGTGCAATAGCATATACAAATCCGCGATCTAATAAGCTTAAACGATTAGAACTAAAACTTGGATCTACCGTATAACCATACGAACCATAACCATATAATAATAAAGGAGTGTTTTTACCAAGTTTAGTGTTTTTATGACGAACCAATGATATAGCTACTTTTTTTCCATCTCTGGCTGTTGCCCATAATCTTTCACTTACATAATTATTTTTATCAAATTTTCCTCCTAATACTTCTTGTTCTTTTTTGATTTCTTTTGCTTTTGTTTCCATATGGAAATCAATTACTGAAGTTGGAGTAGTTAATGAGTTGTAACTATATCTCAACATTTCAGTATCAAACTCTGGGTTAAAGTAAACACCAGCCGAATAGGTTTCTTCTTCGAAAGGTAAATAATAATCTGCGCTGCCATCCCATTTAATGATTCTGATTTTATTTAAACCGTTATTTCGTTCTTCTAATACTAAATATTTTTTAAAAATCGAAATATCTTCCAACAAAACATCTGCTCTGTGCGGAATTACATCTGTCCAATTTTCTTTAGAAGTGGCCGTTTCTGGCGTTTTCATCAATTTAAAATTCTTCGCATCTTGATAGTTTGTAAGAATATAAAAATGACCATTATAATGCTCTACACTATATTCTAAATTGCGTTCACGAGCTTGAATTATTTTGAATTTTTCAGTAGGTTTATCTGCTTCTAAATATTGATATTCTGTTGATAAGGTACTATAGGAGGCGATAATAATAAATTTTTCTGATTTTGTAATTCCGACTGTTGCATTATAAGTATCATCCTTTTCATGATAAACTAATTTATCTTTTGACACATCCGTACCTAGAACATGTTGATAAATTTTATCACTTCTTAAAGTTACAGGGTCCTTTTTTGTATAAAAAATGGTTTTGTTATCTTTTGCCCAAACAGAACCACCAGTTGTATTTTCAATTTTTTCAGGATAAATCTCTCCAGTTACTAAATTCTTAAACTGCAAAGTATATTGTCTTCGACTAACTTTATCAACTCCAAAAGAAGCTAATTCATTATTAGGACTTACTGCAAGACCGGCAAGTTTATAATATTCTGACCCTTTGGCCATTTCATTCACATTAAAAATAATTTCTTCTTTTACATCTAAACTTCCTTTTTTACGAGCATAGATTGGGTATTGATTTCCTTTTTCAAAACGAGTGATATAGTAATATCCATTTTTAAAATACGGAACACTTTCATCATCTTCTTTGATTCTAGATTTCATCTCTTCAAAAAGATCTTTTTGAAATTTTTTTGTATGTGAAGTAATAGTGTCATAATACTTATTTTCGGCATTGAGGTAATCTATTACTTTTGAATTTTCTCTTTCATTTAACCAATAATAATTATCTATTCTGATGTCACCATGTATTTCTAATTTCTTTTCAATTTTTTCTGCAACAGGTGGGAGTACATTTTTATCCATTTGATTTTTTTGATTACAAGATATGATGCCAAAAATAATGGTTAATCCTATATAAAATGACATTTTATTCATAGTTAATAATTTTAGGTTAGAAAATTTTAAAGTATAAAAGTAACAAATTTGATTGACGAATTACTCATAAAACGAATCATTAAATCCAATAAGATACAATTTTTCTTCAGCTCTTGTTACGGCCGTGTATAACCATCTTACAAATTCTGGTTGCTCTAACGAAGCATTATAAGGTTGTTCTACAAAAACACTTTTCCACTGCCCTCCTTGAGATTTATGACAAGTAACTGCATATGAGAATTTTACCTGTAGTGCATTATAATACTTATCATTTTTAATTGCTTGAAGTTTTTTATACTTCGTTTTAATATGAGCGTAATCTTGAGATATTTCTTGATACATTTTATTAGATTGATCATAACTTAAAGAAGCAGTGTCAGAAGTTAATGTATCTAATAAAATTACCGTATCAAATGGTGGAAGTTCCTCATAATCTATCATTCTAATTTTAACTTCGGCAAATTTGAATCCGTATAATTCTTTAAAATTATAAATCGATAACACTTCACAGATATCTCCATTGGCTATAAAATCTGTTTCATCCGAAGCATTTAACCAATAATAATTATTTTTTACCACCATAATATAATCTCCAACAGTTATATCTCCTACAAATCCTCTTATTTTATTTCTGATTTGCTCATTATAAATATTGGCTCTTTTATTGGATCGAACTATAATGGTTGTATTGTCAATTCCGTATTCATCGTAGGATTCTTGAATTTTCTCTTGTAAATCAAAACCATCTTGAATTTTATGCACTTCATTTAAATCAATATTAAATTTAAA
>JAUYUF010000182.1 GCA_030694835.1 Flavobacteriaceae bacterium
TTGCTGTGTTAGGAAATTTAAAGAGTGGATTTTAGCCAATGCAATTGCAACTCAAGAAGAAATTGATGAGATAGAAAAAACAGGAAAAAAAGAAGTAAACGATGCCAAAAAAGCTTCGTGGGAAGCCTATTTGAATCCGATAAAAGCAGAGCGAAATGAAGTAGTTGACTGTATAACTAAAATTGTTCAAGAAAGTGCTAATGCTAGTTTTATTCAACCTTTATTGGATGGATTAAAATCTAACACAGAACCACTTCGAAAAGACATCATTTCGGCGGCTAAAAAAACACTTCGTTTGGTTCGTAACGAAAATATTTCGGCTAAAGCGGAATTAGCAACTTTGTTAAAAATTGCTGCATAACTTAATCACGATAGATACAGCTCAACGTTATACTCCGAATTTGCTACTTCTCCAATGAATGTTACAGAAGTAAAAGCTGAATTAACAGACAAAATGGAAGATGGTAGGGTAGTGCTGAGAGAAAATTTTGACAAAATTTTAGCGACTTATCCCGAAGTATTAATTTTTGGTGAAGATGCTGGTAAAATTGGGGGTGTAAACCAAGGTTTAGAAGGTTTGCAAGATAAATATGGTGAAATACGGGTTTCGGATACTGGAATTCGAGAAAACACTATTCTTGGTCAAGGAATTGGAATGGCATTGCGTGGTTTACGACCGATAGCAGAAATACAATATTTAGATTATTTGTTGTACGCTTTACAAGTCATGAGCGACGATTTGGCTTCGTTACAATATCGTACCAAAGGCGGACAAAAAGCACCAGTAATTGTGCGTACCAGAGGACATCGTTTAGAAGGTATTTGGCATTCAGGTTCTCCAATGGGTATGATTATTAATTCTTTACGTGGAATTCATGTGTGTGTGCCTAGAAATTTAACCGATGCAGCTGGTTTCTACAACACTTTATTGAAAGGCGACGACCCAGCGATTGTTATCGAACCATTAAATGGTTACCGAACTAAGGAGAGAATTCCTTCTAACTTAGGAGAATTTACTACTCCTTTGGGAATTCCAGAAGTATTAACCAAAGGAACTGATTTAACCATTGTTTCTTATGGCTCAACAAGTAATTTGGCTTTACAAGCTGTTCAACAATTAAACGAAGTAGGTATTTCTGCCGAATTAATTGATGCTAGAACGTTATTGCCTTTTGATATTAATCATTCAATTGTTGAATCGTTGAAAAACACCAACCGTTTGTTAATT
>JAUYUF010000187.1 GCA_030694835.1 Flavobacteriaceae bacterium
CATTAAATCCACTTCATTATACCCAGTTCTTGAAACAACTCCAATACCAGTAGTACCAAAAGTTGTATTCATGTTAGTAGAAACTTCATCACCGTATGCATTTAATCCGTTATAATCTGGATTAGCTCTTGTTCCAGCAATATATTGACCCTTATCATTTGTGTTTCTATAATCTGTAGCAAACCATTCTGTTCCCTTTAAAAAAGAGAAAGATGTTTTAGCCGCAAATTTTTCACTGAATTTATAAGCAAAACGAATTCCAGCATCCGTATATTGATTGTCTCCAGCTTCTTTTTGAGAAGTAATTCCTGTTTTTGCATAAAAACTTACCCCTGGATAATCAAAAGGACTTTTACTCTGCATAAACATAATACCATTAAATGCATTGGCACCATATAAAGCAGATGAAGCTCCTGGTAATAATTCAACTGACTGTACATCTAACTCAGACATTCCTAATAAATTCCCTAAATTAAAGTTAAGAGCAGGTGATGAATTATCCATTCCGTCAACTAATTGCATAAAACGCGTATTGGCAAAAGTTGCAAATCCTCTTGTATTTATTGACTTGAATGTTAAACTATTGGTGTTTACATCTACTCCTTTTAAATTTTCAAGACCATCATAAAAAGTAGGAGAAGCAGTTCCTCTAATAGCTTTAATATCCATACGTTCAACAGTTACTGGAGATTCTAGCAATCGTTCAGGAGTTCTAGAAGCTGATACTACCACCTCGTTTAAAATTGAACTTACTTCATCTAACGAAATATTTATTATTTGATTATTTTTTTGGACGTTGAATACCTTATTTTCATATCCAATTATTGAAAATTCAATTGAAAAAGGAGCCTCTAAGCTCACAGTTAAATTATAATTTCCATCAAAATCAGCTGTTGTTCCTAAAGATTTTCCAACAACTTTTACGTTTGCTCCCGGAATTGGAGTTCCGTTTTTAGCATCTACAATTTTACCTGTAATTGAAGTTTGTGCAAACAAAAATGTCCCTATTAAGGTAAAGAACATTAATAAAGTAAGTTTTCTCATATTAGTTTAATTAGTTAATATGCCCGAAAATTACATTAATTTTTGACATATCAATATTTTTTTTAAATATTTTTTATTATGCGTGCATAATATATATTATTTATTTAATGATATATCAATAAAAAAAGCTCGATTTTCGAGCTTTAAATAATGTTGTTTTTTAAAAAATTGGTTACTAATTTAGAAACAAGATTTTTAATATTAATTCATGTGAGCCACTGCTATAATCGCCAACTGGAGTTGTTGTGTGTTCATAAGCGTATCCAAATTGAAGCCAATCTAGGTACTTAAACATAGCGATACCACTTATAGATTCATTCAACCTATACGAAATTCCAATTTCTGTTTTTTCTTGAATAGATATCATTCCAGTTAAATCAATTGAAGCTGGAGCTCCAGCCACCATTCTTCCTAAAAAAGAAGGCGTAAAATCAATTGATTCACTTAATGAAAAACGATATCCGGCCCCCATATAAAAATGAGGTTTATCTGCTGCTTTTGTTACTAAAACACCTTCTTTTTTATATCTACTAGAACTCAATAATCCCGGAGCGGCTAGATTGACAAAATACTTTTCACCTTTTAGATAAGCTCCCATCCCTAAGTTTGGATTGAATTTACTTATATCTTCTGAAAATAAAGGGTCGTTAATTCCTAAAGAAATTAAATCAATGTTTACCAAAGAACCTCCTGCTTTAATTCCTAAAAACAAATCTGTATCTATACCTACTGGAAGTCTATAAGAGAAATCTGCAAAAATATCTGTTTCTTTTAATACAAATACTTTATCGTGTACCAAAGTTAAACCCAAACCAATTCTATCATTAATAGGCGACGAAATATTCAATGCTTGTGTTTGTGGGCTTCCTTCAATTCCCACCCATTGTTTTCTAAAATTTAGATTTAATTCTAATTGATCGTTTGTACCTGCATAAGCCGGGTTTACAACACTCATATTATATTGGTATAATGAAAAAGTTGGGTCTTGTTGAGTATAACCAACAATACTAACTAATCCTATTATTACTATAATATAGTGTTTAAAAGATTTATTTAATATGAATTTATATTCTTTCATTTTGCGAATCTTAATTGTTAGTAATTAATATAAATCCAGCCAGTTACAGGTTTTACACCAGTTTCATTTAACTCGATAACATAAAAATAAGGACCTGCGGGCAATAATTTACTTCCTCCACCTTCTGTTGCAATTCCGTCCCAAGTATTCTTATATTGATTACTTTCAAAAACTTTACTTCCCCAACGATTAAAAATTTTAATATTGTTATTAGGATGTAACTCTATATTGTTGATAATAAAGAAATCGTATAAACCATCTCCATTGGGCGAAAAGCCAGGAATTACAGCTATATCACAAATAAATTGATCTAAATAATATGGTATTCCATCTTTGTTACAATCTTCGCAAACATCTCCAATTCCGTCATAATTAACATCCGATTGATCTGGATTTGCTCCAAATTTACAATTATCATTTACATCTAAAACCCCATCATTATCATCATCAGGATCGCAAACATCTCCTATGCCATCTTTATCATTATCTTCTTGATTAATATTAACATTAAATGGACAATTGTCTCTATAATCTAAAACTCCATCTCCATCTGAATCATCACACATATCTCCAATTCCATCTTTATCAAGATCTGCTTGATTTGGGTTTACAACAAAAGGACAATTATCTTTGTCATCAAAAATTCCATCTCTATCTGAATCATCACAAGCATCGCCTATACCGTCTCCATCTATATCTTTTTGAGTTGGATTATAAGTTGTTGGGCAATTATCAACAGCATCTTCAATTCCGTCTTTATCAACATCTATTCTTGAAACACCACACAAAGTTAGTGTCCAATTAAGTAATGAGCCACCATCTTCATTCCATCCATCGGAAACTTTTAGCTGCCAATTTCCAAAGGCAGATTCATTAGATAAAGCACTTAAAGCCTCATCGGGTTTAAAATTACCTGTAAATGGCGTAATGCCACTAGAAATTGGAATTGTGGCATAATCATCAAAAACAGTATTGATGTAATTTTGACCATTGTCTTGACCATTTTCTCTTGATAAAACAATAGTTGTTCCTTTTGGACTAATTAAAGAAATAGTTAAATCTGAGGCCCAAGTATGTGTAATATTTATTTTAACTTTTACATAAGCTAAATCCATTAACTCATTTACATATAATGTAGAAATTACTGTATTTGGACCAGAAGCTAAAATTGTTTTAGGGATATCTGTAGCAATAAAATCTTTACAGATTATATTAGCTGTCGTAAATCTATAAACACTTGAAAAAACACCCTGAGCACACGGATTTATAGGTTTAACTCTCCAAAAATAATTTGTGAGTGGATTTAATAATTTAGTTTTGAAAGTTGCGCTTGTAACATTTGCAGTTTCGACAATATTTGAAAAAAGAGCATCCGATGCAATTTCAATTTGATATGATTTAACATTAGGAATAGCTGTCCAAGTTAATTCTCTTGGTGTAATAACATTAACTGCATTATTTGAAGGGCTTATTAAACTAATTGGCTGAAATGTTGAATTATATATATTTAATTGGGCATTTAATCCTTTATTAACTGAACCGTAACTTCCTGCTATTCTAATTTGATGATTTCCAAGGCTACTGTTTGAAATTCCGTTTAAAGTTAATGTTACATTAGTATTATTAACCGATGCTGTTGCAGGATTAAAAGTTGCAGTAACTCCAACCGGTAAATTAGTTGCTGAAAATGTAACCGTTTGACTAAATCCTAAATAAGTATTATACGTAAAGTTATAGGTTGCTGATGCTGGAACACACACCTCTTTAAAATCAGAAACTAAAGAAAAGCTAAAATCACTATTACATGTTGAAGAAGTAACTAACTCCTTTCTTCTTGGTGAATTAGCTAACACCGTCAGCATCCTTGTTTTCTGATCTTGTGTAAATATATTCATACATGCATCTTTAGTATAATCCATGTAATTCTCAATCATATCTACTCCAGGATTATTAGGACAAGTGTCTTTTGATGCTGGACAATCATAATTAGCCTCTGCAGCCACTGGAGTGTCATTACAATAATCATCCACTTCACATCCACCATCTCCCCAAATATGTCTTAACCCTAGCCAGTGACCTACTTCATGCGTAGTAGTTCTTCCATATTTATAAGTGTTATTTAAAATAAAAGTTCCATCATTTTGATCAATAGAACCAAAAGCATTGTAAGATATTACAACTCCATCTGTTGATGCCTCTCCTCCATTTGTATTAATTCCTGATAAGCTTGAATTGCTAGGGAACTGAGCAAATCCTAACAACGTGTTATCTGTAAAACGAACAACCCAAATATTTAAATATTTAGTAGGATCCCACTGATTTGCTGGTTTAACAATAGTATTTACCTCCGTTTGCGTGAATGAATCATTCGATAATTGTTTATGATTTATTCCATTAGTCATATTGCCACTAGGATTAACAGATGCTAAACAGAATTCTATTTCAACGTCAGCTCCAACCGGATTAATATTTGCACCTCGGCTTCCCATCAATTTTCTAAAATCTTCATTCAATACTTTTATTTGAGATCTGACTTGAGCATCGGTAATATTTTCTCCTGTTCCTATAGCATCTCCATTATGTATCACATGAACAACTACCGGAATCGTGATTATACTTGCAACTTTTGCTGTTTTTGAAGCGACTTTAAGTTGGTGTTCTTTAATCAACGGACTTATCCATTGTTCAAAATCTTTATCTTTTAAACGATTTGGGAATTTCTGCTGCAACTCTTGTTCATACTCAACTGTAGAGCATCTTACAAAACCAAAAGGTCCTTTTTGATTAATTTCTTTTGAGTTCTGAAAATTTTGCGTTTGCTTTTTAGACTGGGCATTAATGAAAGAGATACTCAAAGAAATACCTAATACTAATATAAATCTTAATTTCATTATAAATTTATTATCATCGTAAAAGCTAAATTACAGTAATTATTATTCTGTCCAACTTTTTTTATTGATTTATCTGAGATAGATTTTTGAATAAATTAAATGTAAATTTGCATTCGTTACAAAATAAAAAATATAAAATTGGAAGTAGTACAATATAACAAAGATTTTAAATTAAATATTCCAACAGTTGTTACAATTGGCGCTTTTGATGGCGTTCATATTGGGCATCAAGAGATCTTACAAAATTTAGTAAAAACAGCTAAAAAAGAAGATAAAAAATCAGTTGTTGTCACCTTTTTTCCACACCCAAGAATGGTACTTGAAAACAATTCTACCATAAAGTTACTGAACACTTTAGAAGAAAAAATATCACTCATTCAAGCATTAGGTGTAGACTTACTATATGTAATACCATTTAATAAAGAGTTTGCTAATTTATCCGCGAATGATTTTATTTCAGACATATTAGTCAAACAACTTAACACAAATTCTCTTTATGTTGGTTATGATCATTTATTTGGTAGAAATAGAATGGGAAATTTTAAACTACTAAAAGAGCAAGGTGAAATTTATCATTTTTCGGTTAATGAAATTGAAGCGTTGAGTGTTCAAGAAATTAAAATTAGTTCTACTAAAATTAGAAAATCATTAATTGAAGGTGAAATTTTAAAAGCCAATGAATTCCTAGGTTACTCTTATTTTTTAACAGGAACTGTTGTAAAAGGAAAAAATATTGGTGAAAAAATTAGTTTTCCTACTGCTAATATCAAGGTAAAAGAAATGTTTAAACTCATTCCAAAAGATGGTGTTTATGTTGTTAAATCTTTTATGGATAACAAAACGGTTTACGGGATGATGAACATTGGAAACAGACCAACTGTTAGTGGTAAAAATCAAACTATAGAAGTTCATTTTTTCAATTTTAATCAATATATTTATGGTGAGGTGATTCAAGTTGAATTTTTGACCCGACTGCGCGATGAACAAAAATTTGAATCGCTCGATGCGTTGAAAAATCAATTGAAAACAGATCAAATCAAAGCCGAAGATTTTATAAAAAACAATCAATAATAAATTCCATAAAAATAATTTTATGTTACAAGTAGCATTCATCAGAGAAAACAAAGAAATCGTTTTAAATGGTTTAGCAAAACGCAATTTTAAAGATGCAGAAATGTTAATTGATGAAATTATTTCGACCGATGAAATCCGCCGCGCAACACAAACCGAATTAGACGATGTTTTAGCTGCATCCAATACTTTATCAAAAGAAATTGGACAATTTATGAAGTTTGGTGAACATCAAAAAGCGGCCATCATTAAACAAAAAACAGTGCTGTTAAGAGATCAATCAAAGATATTAACTGACACGTTAAATGAGGTTTCAGATGCTTTACAAGAATTGCTTTATTTAGTTCCTAATATACCATCAGAAAAAGTTCCTCACGGTAAAACTCCAGAAGATAATGAGGTTGTTTTTGAGCATGGTGAAATTCCGACTTTACACAAAAATGCTGTTCCGCATTGGGATTTAGCCAAAAAATATGATATCATCGATTTTGATTTAGGCAACAAAATAACTGGTGCTGGATTTCCTGTTTATAAAGGAAAAGGAGCGAGATTACAGCGCGCATTAATCAATTATTTCATCGACAAAAATGCAGCAGCGGGTTATATAGAAATTTTACCGCCATTTTTAGTAAATGAAGCTTCGGGTTTCGGAACAGGTCAATTACCAGATAAAGAAGGACAAATGTACAAGTGTGAGGTTGATAATTTATATTTAATTCCGACAGCTGAAGTTCCGGTTACCAATTTGTACCGCGATATTTTACTAAAAGAAAGCGAATTACCTATTTTAAATACGGCTTATACGCCTTGTTTCCGTCGCGAAGCGGGTTCGTATGGAGCGCACGTAAGAGGATTGAATCGCTTACATCAGTTTGATAAAGTAGAAATTGTGCGCATTGAACATCCTAAAAATTCATATGCTGCCTTAGAAGGAATGGTAGAACATGTAAAGGATATTTTAAATGAATTAAAATTACCTTATCGAATTCTTAAACTTTGTGGTGGTGATATGGGTTTTACCTCAGCACTCACTTATGATTTTGAAGTATTTTCAACAGCTCAAGACAAATGGTTGGAAATTAGTTCGGTGTCTAATTTTGAAACATATCAAGCAAACAGATTAAAACTTCGATTTAAAAATAGCGAAGGAAAAAATGAATTGGCGCACACTTTAAACGGAAGTTCTTTGGCTTTGCCACGTGTTTTAGCTGGATTGTTGGAAAATTATCAAACAGAAGATGGAATCAAAATTCCAGCAGTTTTAATACCATATTGCGGATTTGATTTGATAAAATAGTATTGAGTACTGTCCCTCGACTCCGCTCGGGATACATTTAGTATTGAGAGATTAGCTAAAATGTAAAACAAAAAGTGCACCCTGAGCGAAGTCGAAGGGTGTCGAAAAGCAATAAACTAGTTCATTATTACATTAATAAAAAAAATATCTTTTGTCTTTTATCTATTTTCTATTATCTCTTTAAAAACAAAACCATGTACATCTATAACATTACTTTTAACATCGAAGAGACTATTCAACAAGAATGGTTAACTTGGATAAATCAATTTTTTGCTGAAACTATTGCTATTGGAAATTTTACCTCTACCAATATTCACCAAGTGATGATTCAAGAAGAAATGGGTGGAGTAACTTATGCAGTACAATTTAATACATCTACAAAAGAAACTTTAGAGCAATTTCAACAACAAGAATTAGTGCTTTTACAAAAACAAATGCAACAATTATTCAACGGAAAATATGTGTTTTTTCATACCGAATTAAAAGTTGTTACCCAATTTCAACCATAGAATTTTAAAAAACTTAACAATGAGTGTACGAGCAAAAAAACATCTAGGTCAACATTTTTTAAAAGATGAAACCATTGCGAGTCAAATTGCAGATTCATTGGTGGGTGATGGATATAAAACTGTTTTAGAAATTGGTTCTGGAATGGGTATTTTAACTAAATATCTACTTCAAAAAAGTTTTGAAACGCATGTGATAGAAATTGATAAAGAATCGGTAGAATATCTTAAAGCTCATTATTTACATTTAGCTGATAGAATTATTGAAGCAGATTTTTTAAAAATAAATATTGCTGAATATTTTCCAAATCAGCAAATCGCTATTATTGGCAATTTTCCTTATAATATTTCTTCACAAATTGTATTTAAAACCTTAGCTAATCGTCATTTAATTCCTGAGTTTAGCGGGATGTTTCAAAAAGAAGTTGGGCAGCGTATTGCAGAAAAAGAAGGAAGTAAAACTTATGGTATTTTATCAGTTTTAACTCAAGCTTTTTACGATGTCACTTATCTTTTTACGGTTGATGGAAGTGTTTTTGATCCGCCACCAAAAGTGCAATCAGGCGTTATTCATCTGAAAAGAAAAGAAAACTACGAACTTCCTGTCAATGAAAAACTATTTTACAACGTTGTAAAAACAGCTTTCAATCAACGAAGAAAAACACTACGCAATAGTTTAAAATCTTTAAATTTATCAGATAAATTGCGAGAAGATGCTATTTTTGCATTGCGTCCCGAACAATTAAGTGTAGCTCGATTCATTGAGCTTACTGCTAAAATCGAAAACGATACCGTTTAAATTTATTGTTGTTCATTCAACATTTTGTTAATCCTTTAAAAACTAGACTTATGGCATTTCAATATAGTCAAGAATTAATTAACCAAGTTTCGCTTCTCATTCAACAGAATGACGAGCAAGGCGTTGTTGATTTATTAAAGGATTTACACTATGCTGATATTGCAGAAATCCTTGACGAACTTAACGCTTATGAAGCTACATATGTCTTTAACAGTTTAGATTCTGAAATTACTTCTGAAATTTTATTAGAAGTTGATGAAGATGTTCGTGAAAAAATTCTAAGCAGTTTATCAGCTAGAGAAATTGCAGATGAGTTAATAGAGCTCGATTCTGATGATGCCGCTGATATTATTTCTGAACTTTCTGATGCAAGAATGAAAGAGGTAATCTCTGAAATTGATGATGATGAGCATGCAAAAGACATCGTAGAGTTATTGCGCTATGATGAAGATTCTGCCGGAGGTTTAATGGCTAAGGAATTAGTAAAGGTTAACGAAAACTGGAATGTGCTTACTTGTATCAAAGAAATGCGCACACAAGCGGAAGAAGTTTCGCGTGTTCATTCTATTTATGTAGTTGATGATCAAGACAAACTCATTGGTCGTTTGTCTTTAAAAGATTTATTGACCACTTCTGCACGCACTCCTATTAAAGATATTTATATTCCAAAAGTAGATTTTGTTAATGTTGATGAAGATGCTGAAGAAGTGGCAAAAATCATGCGTAAATACGACTTAGAAGCCATTCCTGTAGTTGATGAGTTAGGCAGATTAGTAGGTAGAATTACCATTGATGATATTGTTGACGTAATTACTGAAGAAGCTGAAAAAGATTACCAATTAGCAGCAGGTATTTCTCAAGATGTTGAGGCAGATGATACCATTTGGGAACTGACTAAAGCTAGATTGCCGTGGTTAATCTTAGCCCTTTTTGGTGGATTTATAAGTGTTTCGATTTTAGGCGGTTTTCAGGAAGCGCTTGAAAATCATAAAGAATTATTCTTTTTCACTCCACTCATTGCAGCGATGGCAGGAAATGTTGGTGTGCAATCATCAGCTATTATTGTTCAAGGTTTAGCTAATGATAGTTTAAGAGGTTCGTTATGGAAACGACTTTTAAAAGAAATTTCATTGAGTCTATTCAATGGATTGGTTTTAGCTTCCATTTTAATGTCTGCCGGAATGTATTTTTTAGGATTTGACTTCAAATTTGGGTTTACAATTGCCATTTCATTGATTTCTGTAATTATTATTGCCTCCATAGTTGGCACTTTTATTCCTATTATTTTAGATAAAAAAGGAATTGACCCAGCACTGGCTACCGGTCCGTTTATCACTACCAGCAATGATATTTTCGGTATCTTAATTTATTTCTGGATTGCTAAAATGATGTTAGGTTTTTAACCAAATTTCATTTTTTTTATTTCCCAAAAAACATCTTTCTGTTTTAGAACTATGGTGCACTTTTTTCTTATAAATAATTTATTTACAACTTTTTATCAAATAAATTCACGTTCAAAAAGTAATTCATAACGCTTGTAAAATACTTTTGCATATGTCGTTTTTTTTGTTTTGTTTAGCTATCGGAATTCCAAAAATTGCAACTAATTCTTTAACCGTTGGGGAAACCCCAACACAAAAAATTAAAAATTATGAAAAGATTATTATTAGCTTTAATTGTAGTATTATTGGTGGGTTAGCTTTTATAGCCTGCTCACAAGACGAAGATGTAATGGCATTTGACGAAAATACCATTGCGAAAAGATTAAAATTTGTAGATGTGACCGCAAGAATCAACTCAAAACAAAGTTCAACTAACAAATTGAGTGTAGATATTATAATAGTTAGTTGGGATTGGGGTAGAGAAAGTAGAGATTGTAAAAGTGGTTTTGGTATTTGTAATGTAGATTGGTTTCCTGCAACCAATAGAACTACTTTTCCAAACAGTAATAATTCAAATGATTTCTCAACTTTATTAGAATTTGATAGTTATAAAAATAAATATTATTTAGATATTTTACTTGCAGAGGCAGTTCCAGAGGATATTCCATTAGATGCCATATCAATTAAAATAGATTATGACATTGAATCGAATTATCAATATAAAACAACTGATAAATTAACTCTACATCAAGGCAGTTACCCTTTCAACTTATCATTAGGAGTATTTGGGGGTTATAGAATTTATTTAGATTGATATTTAATTTATGGGCAAGAATAAAACTTGCCCATAAATAACATCTTAGAAGCAACTATTTTAAATACTTATTATGCTCAATTTCTACTCTGTTTTTAAAAATTTAATCAATATTTTCGTTCTCTTAACCGTTTTTAATTCGTTTGGACAAACTAAAGAATATAATCTTGTTAAAAGTCAATTCTATGACATTTATACCGTAGATAAAGATGATGTAATTTGTTTAGCAAAAAACACAACTAAAGCTAAAACATTAATCTACACATTTGGTATTTGGTGTAAACCTTGTATTAAATCATTACCGTATGCAATAAAACTAGCTGAAGATTACAATTTAGATTTATATGTGTTATTACTTGAAAAAGAAAATGATAAAAGAGTAATCCAAGCTATTGACTATCTTAAAAAGATAAAAGAAAATATTAATTATTTAGTTCTGAAAGACTCTAAATATGGCGTAAAACTCCATAATAAAAATAAGCAATTTCTAACTGAAATTACTCCAATAGATTTTGAAAATATTGATGATTTTTCTAAATTTATTATCATTGATAAAACCGGTAAAGTCTTGATGGTTACTAATTGGAAGGATAAAGATAAGTCAAGAGATACTCAAAAAATGATTCAAAACAGAATCTTGCCTATTCTAAGTAACAACTGATAATAAATTTTTAACCCAACTTCATCTTCTTAAACAAATCCCATAACACCACCCCAACAGAAACTGAGATATTTAAGGAGTGTTTAGTGCCAAATTGCGGTATTTCAATAGTGGCATCACACAAATTAACCGCAGTTTGCTGAACGCCTTTAACCTCATTTCCAAAAATAATAGCAATTTTTTCATTTTTTAAAACTTTGAAACCCTGCAACATCACGCTGTTTTCAGTCTGCTCAATCGCAACCACTTTAATTTTTGAATCTTTTAATCTTTTAATTAAACTAACCACATCTTCTGCATATTCCCAAGCTACTGATTCGGTACTTCCCAAAGCTGTTTTATGAATTTCTTTATTGGGCGGAGTGGCGGTAATGCCACAGAGGTAAATTTTTTCAATCAAAAAAGCATCGCTGGTTCTAAACACAGAACCTACATTGTTTAAACTTCTGATATTGTCTAAAATAACAATTAACGGAATTTTAGTTTCCTGTTTAAATTCCTCAACTGATAATCGATTGAGTTCGCTATTTTTTAATTTTCTCATTTTTTAATTTTGGGTATAAAGTATTGGGTATCAAGTATTTGGTATTAAAAATGGTTAATCATTGAACTTTTGGCTATTGGCTTTTCGCTATTTCCTGTAAAAATTTTAATCTTTCTATTTTTCAATATTAAATGTAACTTCGCAAAACTAACGCAAATATTTAAGATTTGACTGCAAAATCAGAGAAAGTAACGCCCTTAATGCAACAGTATAACAGCATCAAAGCCAAGTATCCTGATGCTTTATTGCTATTTAGAGTGGGCGATTTTTACGAAACTTTTGGCGAAGATGCCAAAAAAGCAGCGCAAATTTTAGGAATCGTTTTGACCAAACGCGGAGCCGGAAGCGATTCTGAAACGGCTTTGGCGGGTTTTCCGCATCATTCGGTCAATACGTATTTGCCTAAATTGGTAAAAGCCGGACTTAGAGTGGCCATTTGTGATCAGTTAGAAGATCCTAAAATGACCAAAACCATTGTTAAAAGAGGCGTTACAGAGCTCATTACTCCCGGAGTTTCGCTAAATGATGAAGTGCTTAATTCAAAAACAAATAACTTTTTAGCTGCAATTAACTTTGGAAAAAAGCACGTCGGGATTTCTTTTGTTGATGTTTCTACTGGTGAGTTTTTAACTGCTCAGGGAAATCTGGCTTATATCGATAAATTGTTGCAAAATTTTAGTCCGAGTGAAGTGTTGATTCAAAAACAACATAAACTCGAATTTCAACAATCATTTTCTAAGCGTTTTAATAATTTTTATTTGGATGATTGGGCTTTTCAGTATGATTATGCTTTTGAAACATTGACCAAACATTTTAAAATTAACTCTTTAAAAGGATTCGGAATTGAAGATTTAGAAGATGGAATTACCGCTTGTGGGGCTATTTTTTACTATTTATCGGAAACACAACACCATCAATTACCGCATATTGTAAACATCAATCGGATTGTTGAAGATGAATTTTTGTGGATGGATAGGTTTACCATTCGCAATTTAGAATTGTTAAATTCTAATTCGATCAATGGGATTTCATTGCTTAACATCATCGATCAAACCATTTCGCCCATGGGCGGAAGATTGTTAAAACGATGGATGAGTTTTCCGCTAAAAAACATCGATAAAATCAAATCGCGACAAGAAATTGTAAAATATTTGGTGGATGATAAAACCTCCCATCAATTAGTTACAGAACAAATTAAACAAATCAGCGATTTAGAACGCTTGGTTTCAAAAGTTGCCACTTTAAAGATCTCACCCAAAGAAATCATTTACCTAAAAAATTCATTAGACGCCATCATTCCAATTAAAAAATGGGCTTTAGAAAGTAAAAATGAAACCGTTCAGAAAATTGGACAACATTTACATGATTGTCAAGAACTTAGAGCTAAAATTGCTTATACGTTAACAGAAAATGCACCGGTAAATATCAACAAAGGAAATGCTATTGCAGAAGGTATTTCTGCCGAATTAGACGATTTGCGAAATATTGCCACCAAAGGAAAAGATTATTTAGACGGCATTGTAAAACGCGAAAGTGAGAGAGCCAACATTCCGTCGTTAAAAATTTCTTTTAACAATGTTTTTGGATATTATATAGAAGTGCGCAATCTGCATAAAGATAAAGTTCCGACTGATTGGATTCGCAAACAAACTTTGGTAAATGCTGAACGCTATATTACGGAAGAATTAAAAGAATATGAAGCTAAAATTTTAGGTGCAGAAGAAAAAATTCAGCAATTGGAATTGGAATTATTCAATGACTTGGTACAAGAAATAATGCCTTTTATTCATCCAATTCAGCAAAATGCGCAGCTCATCGCGCAGCTAGATTGCTTCGCTTCTTTTGCGCAAACAGCCATTGCTAATAATTATGTTCGTCCAACTGTTGATGAAAGTTTGGATATTGAAATCATCAATGGACGACATCCTGTTATCGAAAAACAACTTCCAATTGATTCGCCTTACATCGCCAATGATTTGGTGTTGAATCCGCATCAGCAACAAATTATTATGATTACCGGTCCTAATATGAGTGGTAAATCAGCTATTTTAAGGCAAACCGCACTGATAACTTTGTTAGCTCAGATTGGAAGTTATGTGCCAGCTCAACAAGCAAAAATAGGAATGGTTGACAAAATATTTGTACGTGTTGGTGCTAGTGACAATATCTCAATGGGCGAATCTACATTTATGGTAGAAATGAATGAAACGGCCAGTATTTTGAATAATTTAAGTCAGAGAAGTTTAATTTT
>JAUYUF010000189.1 GCA_030694835.1 Flavobacteriaceae bacterium
AGTTACTTTTAAGTTCGCTAAATTTGCGGGATTGGCAAAAGAAATATGAAATCCATCGGATGTTGTAATTCCCAAACCTCCTAAACCAATTTCCTCTACAGAGTTTTGTTGTGAATTTTCTCCTATTCCAAAAAAAGAATAGGGTGAATTGGTGCTTTTTTGAGCAAATCCGCTTATTGATGTAAATATCACTAAGACTAATATGGTAAGTTTATTCATTTATAAATTTTAAATTGTATTCTAAAATACTGTTCAATCCTTCTAATAAAAAATTAGAATTAGCAAAGATGCTATTTTTTAATCTTTTTGCCAAGAAAATAGTATCACCTCCTGTTAAAACTACTGTTAATTTTTTATTTTCTTTCTCAAAGTAAGCTATAAATCCCTCTATTTCAGCAACAACCCCATTAATTACACCGAAATATAAGGAGTTTTTGGTATTATTCCCAATAGAAAATTCTTCATCTTTTAAAGGAAGTAAAGGAAGCTTATTGGTAAATTTATGTAATGCTTTTAAACGCATCTCTAATCCTGGAGAAATGGCTCCTCCGAAATACTCATTTTCGGCAGAAACGATATCATATGTTATACAAGTTCCGGCATCAATAACCAATATATTTTGATTGGGAAACTGTGTGACTGCTGCTGCTACCAACGCGATTCTGTCAACTCCTAGAGTATCCGGAGTTTCATATCGATTTAAAAAAGGAACATTCGTTTTTTGATCTAAATGAATAACTATTGATATATTTTCTATATAATTTTTTAATTCATTTGGAATTTCAGTAACTGATGCTATTATGGCATTATTTATATTATATTGTTTTGATATATTATTTAAAGATTTTCTCAAAGTTTTTTTAGTTACAACAAAAAGTTCTTTAAGTGTATTTAACTCAAAAACAGCTAGTTTAATACGCGTATTTCCAACATCAATAACTAAATTCATATCTTTAAGATTGGTGTCGGCTAAAATACAAATAGATTTTTTAGTTTTTGTTTTGTAATGAACAAAAAATAAATTTATATTTGCACTCGCTAAAGCAATAGGTACCTTAGCTCAGTTGGTAGAGCAATGGACTGAAAATCCATGTGTCCCTGGTTCGATTCCTGGAGGTACCACAAAAACCGCTTCAACTGAGGCGGTTTTTTTATGAAATTTTGTTTATTTGCACAAAATAGCTCCCAAGTGAAACCTAAGAAAAGTAATTTTGACACCCTTAACAAAAGAATTCGCTGGTATCGAAAAATACATCGATTAACAGGTTTTTATCTTTTTGCTTTTCTTTTAATTGTTGCAATTACGGGTATTTTATTGGGATGGAAAAAAAACAGTTTCGGAATTATATCGGCCGATAATCATGTAGGTACCACTGTTTCTACGAATCAATGGCTTCCTGTTTTTGAATTAAATGAAATCGCGAATCAGCAACTGAAACTTCATACCAATCACGCAATTTCAACAGCATTAGACCGAATTGATATTAGTCCTGATAAAGGTCAAATAAAATTTATTTACAAAAATAATTATTACGCCATTCAGTTAGATGGCGCCAACGGCAATTTACTCTTGGTTGAATATCGTTTGGCTGATTTATTAGAAAATATCCACGACGGCTCTATTTTGGATAAAATTTTACAAACCAATACCAACTTTTTTAAATTGACTTTTACTTCAATTACTGGTTTGGCGATTGTTTTATTTTCTTTTACCGGATTTTGGCTCTATTACGGTCCAAAAAAAGTAAAACAAAATAACTCGATATAAAAACCAACTATTTGAGGATTAGGTAAAAAAAAATTTCGAGTTAGAGGAAACTTTATTCTTTTCAATTACAATCATATATTTCATAAATTCACGAAAGAGTTGTAAAATGAAATTCTTTCCAAAGTTCACCTACCTAGAAGAATTTGATGTTCTTGTTCATAAAGTAAATCTTGATTACACAATCAATGATATTAAGTGGTTTATTCTTAAGGTAATGAAAGATGGAAATTTCCATTCTGATATGAAAGTATTGATCGATTTACAAAGTTCTACATTTATAGGAAAACATGAGGATATAGATGGATTCATTGATTGGTTGATACAGAGAAAGATATCTGGTTTTAAAACAATCTCATTTTTAACAACAAATCCACAACAAGTAGTGATGGTTAAAATCTTTACCACCAACATTTTATTCAAACATAAAAATTATGAGGATTTTTCTACTCTTGAAAGTTCAATAAAACACCTTGGTGTAAATGTTTCAAATTATGAACTATTTAAAAAAGTATTAAACGAATTGACAATTCCAACTCTGGCAAATTAATTCTTCATTTTTAATCAACCATTTCAGCAACTATTTTAAATAATATTAGAAAAAGAACCCTTATTCTATTTTTTCAAAATCTACTGCGACTACTTTATATTCGGGAGTTAATGTATATTCATCACCAACATTTCCTGTAATCACATTGATAAATACTTCTGGTTGATGAAAGGTTGTACGAACAACTCCCTTTTTAACTAAATAAGTTAATTTAACTGGTATATTTACTTCACCTCTATCCGAGAAAATACGCACTATATCACCTTCATTGATTCCCTTAAATCCAGCATCTAACGGATTTATTTCTAAAAAATCCATAGGAGAAATAATTTGATTATCTGTTCTACGCGTCATCGTTCCAGAATTGTAGTGTTCTAACTGACGTGCTGTTGTTAAAATAAATGGATATTTTTCACGATGTTCTACCAATTCTGGAGTTTCTTCAAAATCAAAATAGTGAAATTTCCCTTTTCCAATTTTAAACGATTTCTGGTGCAGAATTTTGGTATCTGTTCCGTCTTCTTTTACAGGCCATTGCAATCCGTTGGTGCCCAAACGATCCCAAGTTATTCCCTTAAAAAATGGAATTACATCCGCTATTTCAGTTAATAAATCGGCTCCGTCATAAACTAATCCTGTTGGCTGTACATATCCAAATCGATGCATCATATCAACCATCATTTGTCCATCTGATTTAGTATTCCCAATTGGATCAATCACTTTATTGACGCGCTGTACGCGACGTTCACCATTGGTAAAGGTTCCATTTTTTTCAAAATAAGAAGCTGCTGGCAAAACAACATCCGCCATTTCTGCAGTGGCAGACATAAATAATTCTTGAACAACTAACAAATATAGTTGCTCCATAGCTTTTCTGATATGATGTGTATTGGGGTCTGTCATCAACGTATCTTCACCCATTATCCATAGTGCCTTAAATTTTCCAGCTATGGCTGCCTCTAACATTTCAGGAATTTTTAAACCTTCTGTTGTAGGCATTTTATCAACACCATATTTATCAGCAAAATATTGCTGAATTTCTGGATCATTAATATCTAAATAACCAGCACCTTGATGAGGCTGTACGCCCATATCGGCAGCACCTTGAACATTGTTCTGACCACGTAAAGGATTTAAGCCTACACCCAACCTTCCAATATTTCCAGTCATCATCGCTAAATTAGCTAATAACATTACTGTTTTACTTCCTTGGTAATGCTCTGTTACTCCTAATCCATGAAATTCCATCGCATTCTTAGCAGATGCGTAAGCTATAGCTGCTTTATGAACTAATTCTTTAGACACTCCGGTAAGTTCTTCAAGCGCATCCATATCTAAACCAATAACATGGTTTTTAAATTGTTCATAATCTTCAGTTCTGTTTAATATAAATGCTGATGAAACAAGATTTTCTTTAATAATATAATGTGCCATCATATTAAGAATAGCCACATTAGTTCCTGGTCTTAATTGCAAATGATACGTAGCTAGTTTAGCCAACGATGTTTTTACAGGATCTACGACAATGGAAGGAATTCCTTTCATAAATAACTGCTTTATTTTGGCACCAGTTACAGGATGTGCCTCTGTTGGATTGGCTCCAACCATTAAAATAGCATCGGTATATTGCAATTCATCAATAGAATTAGTAGCAGCACCTGTACCATAAGCTTTCTGCATTCCGTAAGCTGTTGGAGCGTGACAAACACGCGCACAACCATCAATATTATTCGTTCCAATAACGGCACGAATCATCTTTTGCATCAAATAATTCTCTTCATTAGTAGCTCTTGAAGATGAAATTCCACCAACAGCATCTGGTCCGTATTCTTTAATTACTTTTCTAAGTTTTTCTTCAATAAATTGATAGGCTTCATCCCAAGAAACTTCTTCAAATTTTCCATTACGTTTGATTAATGGTTCTTTTAATCGCTCTGGATGATTATAAAACTGAAACGCAAAACGACCTTTAATACACGTGTGACCTAGGTTAACTTCGGCAGTTTCAGGAGCTTGAATTCCCTTTATTTCGCCATCAATTACATTAATTTCTAACTGACATCCAACTCCACAATAAGTACAAGTTGTTCTCACCACTTCTTGAGGTAGCAATGTTTTAGTTTCATATTTATCAGTGAGTGCTTCCGTTGGACAGGTTTGTACACAAGCACCACAAGACACACATTTAGACAAATCAAATGAAGTATTAAATCCTTTAATGATTTGAGAAGCGAATCCACGACCAGACATTCCCAACACCATTTCACCCTGTATTTCTTCACAAGCTCTAACACAACGATAGCAATTAATACATTGTGATAAATCTGATTTGATATAGGGATGTGATGTGTCTTTTGATGTTTCAAAATAATTTTTACCTTCTGGATAACGAATAACAGGAATTCCAATTTCTGCAATTGTTAGTTGAAAAGGAGTTGGTTTTTTATTTGCTGGTGGATGAATTTTATCCTCAGGATAATTAGTCAATACTAATTCTACAATATTTTGACGAAGACGCTGAATTTTTTCTGTTTGATGATATACATACATGCCACCAAAAGCCGGTGTGTGACAGGAGGCTACAACACGAGTTGGACCATCTTGTTCACGAGCCACTTCAACAGAACAAACCCTACAAGAACCAAAATTCTCTAATCGATCATCCTGACACATCGTAGGAATTGATTGATAATTTAAAACTCTTCGGGTAAATTCTAAGATTGTTTCACCTGACTTAAGTTCATATTCTATATTATTAATAAATGCTTTCATAACGTCTTAATTTTTAAAATAAGGAGTCAATTCTTCACTAAAATACTGTAAAGCATTTTTTACTGGAAGCGGAATTCCGCCACCTAATGCACATAATGATCCGATTTCCAGCGTTTCTAACAAATCATCCATCAATTTTCGATCAATTTTATAATTAGACTCTTCTTGCGCTTTTTTAACTAACTCATAACCGCGATAAGAACCAATTCGGCAAGGATAACATTTACCACAAGACTCATCGGCTGTAAATTTTAATAAATGCTCTATAAATACAATCATCTGAAAATCTGAAGGAATTGACACAAAACTAGCATGTCCTAATAGAAATCCATTTTGATTTAATGATTCAAAATCAAGTGTTAATTCTTTTATTTTCTCTTTTGGAACTATTCCCCCAAGCGGACCACCAATTTGCCAACCTTTGATGTCAGATTTTAAACCTTTCCCGTAATCATTAAAGATATTTTCTAAAGAGGTTCCCATCTCAATTTCATAGATTCCGGGTTGGTTAAAAAAACTATCTAAGGAAACTAATTTGGTGCCGGTAGATTTATCAGTGCCTAAATTAGCGTAGGCTTGCCCTCCATTTTCTAATATCCAATGAACGTTGGCAAAAGTTTCTACATTACTCAAAACCGTAGGTTTTCCAAACAATCCGTATTGTGCTGGAAATGGTGGACGAACTCTAACTTCAGGACGTAATCCTTCAATAGAATTTAAAAGCGCTGTTTCTTCACCACATACATAGGCACCTTGACCGCGAATAATCTTAAATTTAAATCCATTTAACAAATTCAAATCACTCAATTCTTGGATAGCTTCTTGCGTTTTTCTGATAGAATCTGGATATTCCCCTCTGATATATAATACACCGGTATCCGCACCAACAGTTTTTCCCGTCATCATCATCCCAAATAGTACTTTATGCGTTTGCTGTTCTAATAAATACATGTCAGAATAGGCTCCAGGATCTCCTTCATCGGCATTACAAACGATATATTTTTGCGAACCCTGAGCGGAGTTGATGGGTGAACCCTGAGCGGAGCCGAAGGGTTCTTTGGCTACAGCATCTACTTTAAAATAAAATGGAAAACCAGCTCCACCTCTACCACGCAAATTAGCTATTTTTAATTCCGTTATAACTTCTGATGATTTGCCACTATATTTATTAATTAATTGATAAAAATTAGGAATATTATTTATTTTACTAGTTAAAATTGGTGTTGTATTACAGCCAACTATATATTTATTTTGTTGATAGGGTTTATTATTTATAATAGATTTTATCTCTTCTGATGATTGCGAAGCATAAACTTTATCATCATACATAAAAGCACTACTTTCATGACATCTTCCAACACAAGCCGCGTGTCCTATTTCATTTACCTCAAAATGTTTTTCTAGTTCATTATGAAGATTTTTTTGAGTTTTAGCTACCATGCAAGCTGTACCGCTACATACAAAAATTTTTTTATCTCTATTTTCTGGTTTTAAAAAATCATAAAAAGACGCCGTTCCATACACTACGGAATCGTCAATTAAAAATTTTTCTGCTAATTGATGAAATTCTTTTTCTGCTGCATTTTTTAATGACAAAATCGATATTTGCTCAAATAAATTTTCATTTAATTCCTTTCGTGCCGCGAGCGAACGGATATTTTTGTTAGCCATAGATAATGATTTATTAGAAATAAATTGATGTTTCAAAGATACTAAATTAAAACACTTTTGTCTTAAATTGAGTTATTAACAATTAAAAGTTTATAACTTTTAAATTCAAATTTTTAGTTTAAAAAATAATATTTACTTTTGTTTTCATCTAATAAAATAAAAAACTATGGGACATAAAGATTCCGTTACGAAAACGATTTCGTTGCAACAATATGGTATTACCAATGTTAAAGAAATAATCTACAATCCTTCATTTGATTTCTTGTATCAAGAAGAATTAAATCAAAGTTTAGAAGGCTTTGAAAAAGGATTTCTTTCAGAATTAGGAGCCGTTAATGTAATGACTGGTATATTCACCGGAAGATCTCCCAAAGATAAATACATAGTAAAAGACGCAGTTTCTGAAAATACGATTTGGTGGACATCACCTGAAGCTGTTAACGATAATAAACCGATTTCAACAGAAGTTTGGAATGAGTTAAAAGAAACAACCGTTTCGCAACTCTCAGATAAACGATTATTTGTAGTGGATGCTTTTTGTGGTGCTAATGAAAATTCGCGCTTAAAAGTTCGATTTATAATGGAAGTGGCATGGCAAGCACATTTTGTAAAAAACATGTTTATCAGACCAACTGAAGAAGAGCTTCTTAACTTTGGAGAACCCGATTTTGTAGTGATGAATGCTTCTAAATGCAGTAATCAAAATTATCAAAAACAAGGTCTCAATTCAGAAGTTTATACCGTTTTTAATTTGACTGAAAAAATGCAGTTAATTGGCGGTACTTGGTATGGTGGCGAAATGAAAAAAGGTATGTTTGCAATGATGAACTACTATCTCCCATTACAAGGAATTGCATCAATGCATTGTTCTGCAAATAAGGGAAAAGATGGTGATGTTGCTATTTTCTTCGGATTATCTGGTACTGGAAAAACTACTTTATCTACCGATCCAAAACGCGAATTAATTGGAGATGATGAACATGGTTGGGATAATGATGGAGTATTTAATTTTGAAGGTGGTTGCTACGCTAAGACTATAGATTTAGATAAAGACTCTGAACCAGATATTTATAGAGCTATTAAACGTGATGCACTGTTAGAAAACGTTACGGTTAACACTGATGGAAAAATTGACTTCAAAGATGGTTCTGTAACTCAAAATACACGTGTATCATATCCTATTTATCACATTAAAAATATTGTAAAACCTGTTTCAAAAGCTGGTCATGCTACTAAAGTTATTTTCTTAACCGCAGATGCGTTTGGTGTAATGCCTCCTGTTTCTAAATTAACACCAGAACAAACAAAATATCATTTTCTATCAGGATTTACAGCTAAATTGGCTGGAACAGAAAGAGGTGTAACAGCACCACAGCCTACTTTTTCTGCTTGTTTTGGAAAAGCGTTTTTAACACTTCATCCAACAAAATATGGAGAAGAACTAGTTAAGAAAATGGATCAACATAACGCAACAGCATATTTAGTTAATACTGGCTGGAATGGGACTGGAAAAAGAATTTCAATAAAAGATACGCGAGCTATTATAGACAGAATTCTCGATGGCTCCATAGAAAAAGCAACATTAAAAACTATGCCAATTTTTAATTTACAAGTCCCTATACAATTAGAAGGTGTTGACACCAATATTTTAGATCCACGTCAAACCTACTCAAATGTTGAAGAATGGAACTCAAAAGCAACAGAATTAGCCAATCTATTTATTGCTAATTTTAAACAATATACTGATAACCACGAAGGGAAAAATCTCGTTAAAGCAGGTCCTCAATTATAATAATTCATTTTTTATTTATTTAAACGGGAAATATCATTTAGATATTCCCGTTTTTTTATATTTACTAAAAATTAACTATCATGAAAAAACTTCTTTTAATAAGTTTCCTTTTTACAACAAGTATTTGGGCCCAAGATCGATTAACAGGCAAGAATTTTGCGACACGTTCAGAAGTTATTGGTAAAAACGGAATGGTGGCATCTAGTCACCCATTGGCTACTCAAATTGGTTTAGAAATTCTTAAAAAAGGAGGCACAGCTGTTGATGCAGCTATTGCCGTAAATGCTGCGTTAGGATTAATGGAGCCAACAGGAAGTGGTATTGGAGGTGATTTATACGCCATTGTTTGGGACGCAAAAACCCAACAACTTTATGCATTAAATGCTAGTGGACGTTCTCCGAAATCATTGACGATTGATTATTTCAAATCTAACAATATGGATAAAATTCCATCTTTTGGTCCGTTACCAGTGAGTGTTCCAGGTTGTGTAGATGGGTGGTTTGAATTGCATAAAAAATTTGGAAAATTACCGATGAGTGATATTCTAGCACCCACCATTAAATATGCAGAAGAAGGATTTCCTGTAACTGAATTAATTGCTTATTACTTAAACGGAACGGTTCCTCGTTTTTCTAAACAATATCCGAATGTGGCAGAAACCTATACTAATAATGGAAAAGTTCCACAAAAAGGTGATCTATTTAAAAATCCATATTTAGCAAATACTTATAAAGAATTAGCCAAAAATGGACGAGATGCTTTCTATAAAGGACCAATCGCTCAAACCATTGCGCAATTTATAAAAGAACAAGGTGGATTTTTATCGTATGATGATTTAGCTTCACACAACTCACAATGGGTTACACCCGTTTCTACCAATTATCGTGGATACGATGTTTGGGAATTACCTCCTAACGGTCAAGGAATTGCGGCACTTCAAATGCTCAATATTATTGAGCAATATGATTTTTCTAACATCTCTTTTGGAAGTGCAGAACATCTTCATATAGTTAATGAAGCAAAAAAATTAGCTTATGAAGACCGTGCAAAATATTATGCTGATATGGATTTCTCTAAAGTTCCAGTAGAACAATTAATTTCTAAAGAATATGCAAAAGAACGAAAAGCTTTAATAGGTAATAGAGCAGGAACTTATAATGCTGGAAAAATATCAAATGGAGAAACCGTTTATTTAACTGTTGCTGATAAAGATGGAACCATGATTTCATTAATCCAAAGTAATTACAGAGGGATGGGATCTGGTATGGTTCCTCCAAAATTAGGATTTATGTTACAAGACCGTGGCGAATTATTTGATTTAACTCCAGGTTTACCTAATTCTCTAGAACCTAGAAAAAGACCATTTCATACCATAATTCCGGCATTTATTACTAAAAACGGAAAACCCTATGTAAGTTTTGGAGTTATGGGTGGCGATTTTCAACCACAAGGTCATGTTCAAATTGTGATGAACTTAATCGATTTTGGAATGAATTTACAAGAAGCTGGTGATGCTCCTCGTTATGAACATACAGGCTCATCTCAACCAACAGGTGAAGTTGCAGAAGGCAAAGGTGAAATTTTAATTGAAAGTGGTTTCCCTTTTGATGAAATTCAAAAACTAATTGCAAAAGGTCACAAAGTAGGTTACGGCGGATATTATGGTGGATATCAAGCCATTTTATTTGATGCTGAAAAAGGCGTTTATTTCGGAGCTTCAGAATATAGAAAAGACGGACAAGAAGCTGGTTATTAATATTTTATAGTAATTTAATTTTATATGTATATTCAATAAATTTAAAGTAATTATATAATTTATAATTTACTTCTAATCCATAATTAATAGAATAGTCATAATCAATTTCTTGTTCAAAAACATTTCTCCATTTGCTAGAAGTAGATCTTACACGACTGTTCCATATGGGTACATATAAACGATTTTTTTGTTCGTAATAATCCTGCGAATAGAAATTCATTGGTTTCGCAATCGTATTAAGATAGAGATCATAACCGATGTCAGTAACTATAACATCATACTCTATCGAATCTTTTGCTAAAGTAAATTTAGAATCGGTTTGAGTTGTGGTTGGTTGAGGTGTTTTACATTGAAAAAGTAAAAAACCAACGAATGCAATAAATAATAACTTTTTCATACTTGTTTGATTTTAAATATATGCCACAAAAAATATTCCAATTAACTAATAATTAAGATTTTTTTATTTTAATTCGTTCCTATATCTTTAAGAAAATTATAATAAATGGATAAAATAAGATGTGCTTGGTGCGGAACCGACCCGCTTTATGTAGAATATCATGACACAGAATGGGGTGTTCCCGTAAAAAACGATGCCAAATTATTTGAATTTTTAATTTTAGAAACTTTTCAGGCAGGTTTGAGTTGGATTATGGTTTTGAAAAAGCGCGAAAACTTCAGAGCTGCTTTTGATAATTTTGATTATGAAAAAATTGTTAAATATGATGAATCAAAAATTGAAACTTTGTTACAAGATGCTGGAATTATCAGAAATAAACTCAAAATAAAAGCAACCATTTCTAATGCCGCTGCTTTTATTCAAATTCAAAAGGAATTTGGTTCTTTTTCGAACTATATCTGGGAATTTACAAATCATCAACCCATTAAAAATAGTTGGAAAAATTTAAAAGAATTACCGGCAAAAACTGAACTTTCTGATTTAATCTCTAAAGACTTAAAGAAACGCGGATTTAAATTTGTGGGTTCCACAGTTATCTATGCGCATATGCAGGCTACCGGAATGATTAACGACCATATTGAAAGTTGTTTTCGATATCATGAGGTGTAATTTTTTTAGGGACAGGCGCGACCTGTCCGTTATTGATTTATTATTAATCACGGATTATACACGAGCGAAGCGAACTGACGAAGTAAATCCGCGATATCGGGATCGGGACATATCATCACACCTTATAAATCCTAATTTGAAGTCGATTTCTATGCGCATTTCCTGATAATAATTGATGTTTGAGATTTTTCAAATTCGAAAATATTTGTTTTTGAAAATAATCAGTAATTAATACATCTAAACTTATTAAAACAATTTGATTATTTATTAACAAATTAATGCATCGTGAATTTTGTACTTAAAAAAATGATTTAATTTAATGTCTTTTGATAAGTTTGTAACCTTAATAATCAACAAATGAGAACTATATTTTTTGTTTTTATTCTACTTTTAATAAGTTGTAAACCAAGTTTTAAAGAACACATCAAATCCCAAAAAAATATTGAACAACAAGCTTCAGATTTTGTGATTGCATTTGGTTCTTGTAATAATCAACAGTTGGAAAATCCATTTTGGGAACAATTGACTACACAAAAACCCGATGTTTGGATATGGGGGGGCGACATTATTTATTCCGATACAGAGGATATGAAAGTTTTGTGTGATAATTATCAAATTCAACAAAACAATATTGATTACCAAAACTTTATAAAAAACACTACTATTATGGGTACTTGGGACGACCATGATTATGGCGTAAATGACGGTGGTACAGAGTATTGGAAGAAGAAAGAATCACAGCAATTGTTTTTAGATTTTTTAAACGTTGCCAAAGATGACTCCCGTAGAATACAAGAAGGAATTTATTTCAGTAAAACTTTTGATGTAAATGCTCATTCAGTAAAAATTATAGTATTAGACACTCGTTATTTTAGAAGTGCATTAACTCCTGATAAAAAAGGAAAAAAACGTTATGTTCCTAATAAATTTGGGGAGGGAACCATGCTAGGCGAAACCCAATGGAATTGGTTAAAAAATGAACTTTCAACCTCAAAAGCCTATTTTAATATTATCATGAGTAGTGTGCAAGTATTATCAAATCAGCATGGTTTTGAAACTTGGGGAAATATGCCACACGAAGTGGAAAAATTGGAAAATATAATTATTGAAAGTAAAGCCAAAGGAGTAATTCTACTTTCTGGAGACCGTCATATTTCGGAAATTTCATTAAAAAAAATAGGGAAAGAAAGTATTCCCTTAGTTGATTTTACCTCCAGTGGAATGACACATTCTTACGCTGGTTTTAGCGGTGAGGAAAATCCATACAGAGTAAGTGAAGTGGTTTTTGAAAAAAGTTATGGCATTATCAGATTGAATTTTCAATCCTACTCGGCAGAAATGGAAATGTGGGGAGAAAATAATAAATCTCTTGAATATTTAAGAATTCATTTCTAAATCCCAAAATTTGAATATTTCTGCAATCGAAAATTTTATTTTAAATTCCGAATTATAAATTCTTAACTAAACAATGACAACAAACAGAACTTTTACCATGTTAAAAGCTAGTATCCCACAGAGTGTGTAAGTAAAAAACATGAGGGTTTTTACTTTCTAATTAATCATAAAATTACTATTGATTAAAGTTACGCTGAATTACAGGTGTTGTTGATGGTTGGCTTTATTTTATTTTAAACATTTTCTTAGCAATCACACCTTTTATTCTCGATATTAAATTGAAATTCTCAAAAGTTAAATCTTCTATTTCATCAACACAGTTTGTTAATACTTCAAAACCATTTTTTGTTATCCGCACTGTATCTGAATGTCTAAATCCACCAATTCCTTCAATGTAAATTCCAGGTTCAATGCTAACTACCATATTCTCTTTTAAAATAGTTTTATCTCCTTCGGCAAGGAATGGTTCCTCATGATTTCCAAGTCCTATTCCATGACCTGTTCTATGCATAATATTGTTTCCTAATCCTTCTTTTTCTAAAAAATGTTTCGAAGCTAAGTCCACTTCTTCTGAAGGAATTCCTTCCCGAAGAATTTTATAACATTTCTTTCGAGCTTCCAACATTATGCGAAAAATATTTTTTTGCTCATTTGTTGGTTTTTTAGTGAAAAATGTTCGTTCCAGTTCCGCTGCATATCCGTTGACCCTTAAAAAAGCTAAACTTATATGTGAACCTTCTATTAGTTTATCATCAACCTTAGGAATTCCATGTGGTTGGAAAGATATTCTGCTCGGCCAAGCTGCAACTAATATGCTTGAAGCTAAATAATCAAAATCAGTTTCGGCAATAATGCTTCTTTGAATATTTTTTCCAATTCCTAATATCTCTAATTCTGTCATTCCGTAGTAGCAATTAGCGTTTAATTGATGAATTGCGGTTTCACAGTATTTAGAAGCAATTTTGATCAGTTCAATTTCATTTGAACTCTTTATCCAACGTTGTTGATTTAGCAGACTACATTCTTGAATCTGAAAAGTTACAGATTTAAGGAGAGCATAGATTTCAAAAGGGGTTTTATTTTCTACCCCAATTGTTTTACATTTCTTTATTTCGTCTATTAAAATATCTTCCCATCGTTCTCCCTCTTTAGCAGGATATTCCCAGTAATATTTTAACTCATCAACATTTTTTACATGTTTTAGATGAGCCAATTCCATTTTAGGCACAATGAAAGTTACTTTATCTGATTTGACAACTAAAACAAATAATCTTTCAAGACTTTTGTAAGTGAGTCCTGTTAAATAATAAATGCTTTCTTCTTCAGATACAACGAATGCATCTAATTTATACTTCATCACATTTTGCTGAAGTGTCTCCATTCGCTGTTTAAATTCTGATTTTGGTATATTCATTTGTTCTTGCTTGCCGCTAACTTGCTTATAACTGCTATGAATTACGTTTTAACCTGCTGGCATAGAAATCTTTTCCGTGCCTTCAAAACAAAATTATCTCTTTTTACTGCACTCACGCAGACCACAGTAATTGAAAGAAAAACTCTATTCTTCAATCGGAATATAAATCTCCGTAATCCATTTAGCAGGATTAGGAACTTCATTCTTATTGGTTATATACACTTCAAATGGCTCACCATTTAGCTTAGTAACAAAACCTTGAACTGCTAAATTTTTATAAGCTGTTTCCCAAGCCAAGAATAAATTACTATAATCTCCTTTTAAAACAGATTTAAACACGCGCTGTGGCTCCATCATTCCAACCATCACTGTTTTATCTGTTGTAATTAATCGCTCTTTGATAGGTATACAGACAGAAAACATAGAGGTTTGCATAACGTCATCCCATTTGTGAATAATTGAAAAGGGGTTTCCAGCGGTTTCAATATTATTTGATTTCATAAAAGTATCTAAATTGGATATAATTCCCTGCATTTTTGGACCAATTTCATCGAATCTACAGGAGGTAGTTTGGTATAAATAATAACCACCACTATAATCAACAGCTCCAACAGATTCAATATTAAATTCTTTCATATTTTTTTGTAAATAGG
>JAUYUF010000194.1 GCA_030694835.1 Flavobacteriaceae bacterium
ATGAGCGAATGCGATCCTGCGAACTTTTCCGAGTGCTATATAGAACCTGTTATGATAATCTTTATGAGTCTCAGGCATGCGCAAAGTACTGTATATTTCGGTCTCTGCATGACGTTTCAGTGCTGGCGGGAGCCTGTTAAGTTCTGTATTTAACGTATTTTCCTCAGCCCGTTCAGCGGCTTTTATTTGTTCCCGATCTGTTTTTATCTTTGCTAAGATCTCTTCATTCACCTTCCTGATATTTCCAACTATATCTGGATAATCTTTCAGGACATCACCCCCCACTGTCTTGGCCTGAGCCAGTGCTAAAACGACCTGATCCCTGTGAGATGTTGCAAATTTAGATGTCCATTCTGGATATGTTGCGCCTTGCTCTACTCGTGCAGCAATGGTAGGCTTTCCCTGCTGACGTAAAACCTGCGCTAACCGCCTGAACTTTTCTTTAATATATTCATCCCTTGTCATCTTTTCGGGATTGGGGACGAACATTATTTCCTCGGTTGGATGGGGGGCTTCAGGGGCAGGGTATAACAGTGACGGGTGTTTTGGAGGGACGTACCTCATTACTGGCTGTACAGGAGCTGCTGCCCGCATCAATGTGGGGCTTAGATACTCTGCTTTGGCTACCTCTGGACCGATTATTTTCATTCTTTGTTGAGTTATTCCATGAGCGTAATCCCTGTCCTCATCACCGACTAAATACCATTTCCCGTCTTTTGTTCCAAATACCCATCTTAATTCCGGTAATGCATAGGGTTGTGGTACAGGAACGGGCGGTACTGCTGGTGCTTGCACTATGATTTTTCTCCACAGTTCCCTTAAATTATCATATCCTGATTTCTTCAAATCGTCTGTTAATTTTTGGAGGTTGAGATTACTGCCCATTACATACCCGGATTGTTGAAGATAATACCCTTTCAATCCAGCCACTAAATCTTCATGAGTGGCTCCCTTATCCCGGTATATTTTCATTATATCTATGATTTTCTGGATACGTGCATGAACTTCATCATCTATTTTTTGTTCTTCTTTCGCGGGAACGAATACCTGGGGCTGTGGTGCAGGAATTATGGGCGCAGTAATGGGCTGTGCTGCCCCCTGTTTCGAGGTCACTGGTTTATCATACTCTTTTTCAGTTATCGTAACAAGCTTATCCGGTGCTGTCGATATAAACTGGCCTTTCTCTGATTTCCTAAGTTCCAGGTATTCCTTATAGATGGCCTCAATCTCATCTTTAATTTGAGGAACAGTAACTCCCCACTGTTTTACCGTTTTTTCCATCGCTATCAGTTCGTCCAGAGTCAGATTTGGTAAGCTGGATAACAACAATTTAGCCCTATTAACTTCCTGCTGTCTCAATGGTAAATTATCTAACTTTTGTATTATAGAAATAAAATTAGCCGTTTTTACCCCTGCAGTTTCTCCCTTCTCTCGCTGAATAGCCTCATAAAGTGCTCTTGCCGGGTCAATCTTTACAGGAACAAATCTTTCCCTGGTTATCTTAATGCCAAGGATGCGCTCTGCTGACCACATGGCCTGATCGGTTCTCTTTCTCTGCCAGCACCCAGTTGAAGGCGACCAGCGCCATCCTTCCCCTTTCAGCTTGTCAATCATTGCTTGCTCGGGTTTCTTATCGAAGAAGATTTGTACCCTGTCCTCGGTCGCATTGTCTTTAATTGAACCCCCCTCAAACTCTATATCCGCTGAAGGCGTAGCTTCCTTTCGTTCAAGCTCTTTTACACGTTCTTCCATCCTGTGAATATTTGCCGTATCGTTTGATAGTGCATACGCAGGGAATCCTATCCGCCCCATGTAATCAGGTGTTAATACCTTGCGTACTGTGATTTCAGATATTGGAGCTAATGCCTGGATCTCTTTGATCTTCTGCTCGATAGATATTTTCTTCCGAAC
>JAUYUF010000208.1 GCA_030694835.1 Flavobacteriaceae bacterium
AAAAATAGTGCCTTTTCTAAAAACGCAAGGTTAAATATATAAATATTATCAAAAAACCACTTGTTCTAATTTTGAATCCTATAAATTAAGACTTCATAGTGCTTAATTTTTGTAACTTTGCTTTCGGTTAAAAAGATAAATGAATCAACTATTTGACAAACACGGAAGAACCATCAATTATTTGCGACTTGCAATAACAGATCGCTGCAATCTGCGTTGCCAATATTGCATGCCAGAAATTGGAAATAAATTTGTTGAACGGAAACAATTGTTAACGTTTAAAGAAATGTATCGGATTACACGTGTTTTAAGTGAATTAGGGGTTAACAAAGTGAGACTTACCGGTGGTGAACCTTTTGTTCGTCATGATTTTATGAATTTTTTGGAAATGCTGTCTTTTAATGAAAATTTGGAAGAAATAAACATCACAACCAACGGAGTTCTTTTACCAAAATATCTTCCAGAAATTGAAAAACTAAATAAAATTAAATCTATTAACTTAAGTTTAGATACGTTAAAAGCAAATCGATTTAAAGAGATAACGCGTCAAGATTCTTTTGTAAAAGTGATGGAATCTCTTGATTATCTTAAATCATCAAAAAAAATACAGTTAAAACTCAATTTTGTGGTTCAATCTGGAGTTAATACAGATGAAATAATTGATTTTATTGAACTTACCAAAAATGAAAATATTGCCGTTCGTTTTATTGAAGAAATGCCATTTAACGGAGTTGGTCAAAAAGACTTTAATCAGCTTTGGGATTTTAAGACAATTATAGCTCATATTCAACAACATTATTCTGTAATAGAAGCTTTAAGTTCGGTAAAATCATCAACATCAATAAATTATAAAATCCCTACTTATAAAGGAACTTTTGGAATTATTCCGGCATTTACAAGAACTTTTTGTAATGATTGTAATCGTATTAGAATAACTTCCACCGGAATGTTTAAAAATTGCTTATTTGATGAAGGGGTTTTTAGTGTTCGAGATTTTCTTAGAAATGGTGCCAATGATGATGATTTAAAAGATCTATTTATTAAAACTGTTCATCATAAACCAGAGAATGGATTTGTAGCTGAAGCAAATAGAAAAGTAAGTTTGATTAGTGAAAGCATGTCTAATATTGGCGGTTAATAGAATTTGTGATGAGTTTAATCAGTGTAAAAGAGGCAACTTCAATTATATTAAATAATGCTGAAAATTTTGGTGTAGAAACCATTGCGTTAACTCAAACTTTAAATCGAGTTTTAAAAGAACCAATTTTTGCCGATAGAGATTTCCCTCCATTTAATAGAGTCAGTATGGACGGAATTGCTGTTTCTAAAGCCAGTTTTGATAACGGAATAAGAAGTTTTAATATTGAAAATATTCAAGCTGCAGGAAAAGATCAAATTACATTAATAAATCCTCATAATTGTATCGAAGCCATGACTGGCGCCATACTTCCTTTAAATACAGATGCGGTTATTCCTTATGAACAAATCACCATTGAAAATGGAATTGCAACAGTTTTAATTGATGAGATTAGTTATTTTAAAAATGTACATCCAAAAGGGTTTGATAAAAAAGAAGACACGCTTTTACTTTCAGAAAATACTTTAATTGGTGCTGCAGAAATAGGTGTTTTGGCTACCGTTGGTAAGACTTCTGTTAAAGTTGCAAAAAAACCTAAAATAGCCATTATTTCTACAGGTGATGAATTGGTAAATGTTGATGAAATTCCGAAACCATATCAAATAAGAAAAAGCAATGTTTACTCCGTTTTGGCTTTATTAAATGACTTAAAATTAGAAGCTGATATCTTTCATTTAAATGATGATAAAGAAGTTTTGTTGAAAGAAATCAATCAAATATTAAATGATTTTGATGTGCTGATTTTTAGTGGCGGTGTTAGCAAAGGTAAATTTGATTACTTACCACAAGTTCTAGAAGAATTAGAAGTTAAAAAACTATTTCATCGGGTAAAACAAAAACCTGGAAAACCATTTTGGTTTGGTAAAAAAGGAACTAAAACTATTTTTGCTTTTCCTGGAAATCCTGTTGCAACATTTTTGAACTTTATCAAATATTTTAGGCCGTGGTACCATAAATCTGTTGGCTTAGATTTTGAGCCAAATAACTTCGCAATTTTAGATGAAGATTTTAGTTTTAAAGCTGATTTAACCTATTATCTACAGGTAAAAATCAGAAATATTGATGGAGTATTATTTGCAGAACCAATTATAGGAAATGGTTCAGCTGATTTAGTTAACTTAGTTGAAGCTGATGGATTTTTAGAATTAACTGCCGAACAATCTGAATTTAAAAAAACAAGCTCATTACCATATTTACCATATCGATAAAATAAATATTATGGAATTCAGTCATCTCAATAAAAAACATCAACCAAAAATGGTTAATGTTAGCAATAAAAAAATCTCTTCACGCAAAGCTATAGCTAAAGCCACTATGTTTTTAGGTGAAGAATTAATTAATCTTTTTGAAGATCACGAATTAGTAACTAAAAAAGGAGCAGTTTTTCAAACGGCAATTATTGCCGGAATTCAAGCAGTTAAAAAAACACATGAGTTAATTCCGATGTGTCATCCTTTATTAATTGATGGCGTTGAAATCGATATCAATATTATCAATAAATCAGAAATTGAACTGACTTGTACTGTATCAATGGAAGGAAAAACGGGTGTAGAAATGGAAGCTTTAACTGGAGTTTCTACCGCCGCATTAACAGTTTATGATATGTGTAAATCCGTTTCAAAAGCAATGATAATAAAAGAAATATTATTGGTTGAAAAAACAGGAGGTAAATCAGATTACAGTTTGTAATAGTATGAAAAAACATCAAAAACACACTAAATTACCTTTGAGAAATTTTGGATTTTTTGCACCAAACGAAATAGCTATTTTAGGAAGTTCGTGTAGCGTTATTTCAACTTTAGTAAATGATATTTCAGTTCATTTAAATCCTTATAAAATTGCTTATGTTGATGCTTCACATGATGAAAATAAAGCAAGTTCAATCTTAAATCAATATACTTTTAATCAAAATAAAACTTTAACTGTTCAAAAACACGTTCTCAATAATTCATTTCAACAACTACAAGAATTTTCTTCTTTTGATTTGACTTTCATCAACGGAAATCATTATCAGGGAAATAAACAAATCGTTATTTTAGATCATCAAAAAGAGGCTTCTCTTTTAAAAAGAATTGACCAGCTTACTGATATATTATGTTTTATAAAAACGACTAAAGAAACCAAAATATTTGAATTCTTAAGTGAAAAAATTCCAACTATTGATTTGATTCCAATTTATGAAATTGACGAAATTGATAAATTGAGCGAATTAATTTCTGCTCATCTACAACAAAATATTCCTGTTTTAAAAGGGCTTGTTCTTGTTGGTGGAAAAAGCGAACGTATGGGAACCGACAAAAGTTCTTTAGCATATTTTGGCATAAATCAACGTGAACACTTATTTAATTTATTGCAAAAAAATGTTTCTGGTGATGTTTACATTTCTTCCAGAAAAGAACAAGATTTCAATCATCAAAATCTGATTCCTGACACATTTTTAGGTTTAGGTCCGTATGGTGGAATTTGTTCTGCCTTTATGCAACATCCTAATAATGCCTTTTTAGTGGTTGCCGCTGATTTGCCTTTTGTAGATGATGAATTACTGCAATTACTCATCAGTAAGAGAAATCCAACTAAAATTGCAACCACTTTTATAGGAAAAAACAATCCTTTTCCAGAACCATTAATTACAATTTGGGAACCTAAATCATATCCAATTTTACTTCAATATTTAAGTATGGGATATTCTTGTCCGAGAAAAGTTTTAATCAATTCTGATGTTGAATTAATTACAATTAACGAAGATTTACTGAGAAATATCAATACCCCAGATGAATATGAACAAGTTAAAAAAGAATTGAAAAATAAATAATTACAACAACAATCAATGGAAAAACCAACTTTTAATCAGCTATATGAAAGACAAATTACTTTAAGTGAAGTTGGAGAAAATGGGCAAAATTTACTTCAAGAAGCTAAAGTATTAATTATTGGTTGTGGAGGTTTAGGCAGTAATGTTGCAGTTTTTTTAGCGGCAAGTGGTGTTGGCAATATTCAACTTGTTGATTTTGATGTTGTTTCAATTTCTAATTTACATCGTCAGGTTTTTTATGGCTTAAATGATGTTGGAAAACCTAAAGTTTCTTGTTTAAAGAATTATATAGAAAATATTACTCCTTTTGTAAAAGTCACAGAAAGTCAAGGTACAATTTCAAAAGAGAATATTACAAATTTTCTTAAAAGTTCAGATATTATTGTTGATTGTACCGATAATTTACATATCAAATATTTAATAAATGATTCTTGTGTATTAAATAATAAAACATTGGTTTACGGCTCTTTACATAAATTTGATGGTTATGTTGCAACTTTTAATCACGATTTAGGCAATGGAAACAGATCTTCCAATTTAAGAGATGCATTTCCAACAATTCCTGAAAAACTTCCTCCAACTTGTACAGAAGTTGGCACTTTAAATACTATTGTTGGCATTATTGCTTTACATCAAGCTAATGAAGTGTTAAAAATTACTCTTAAAAAAGGCAGCTTATTAACTGATAAATTATTTATTTACAATAGTTTACATCATACATCTCAAAATATTCAAATACAGAAAACAATTTCAACTGATGAAATTCTATCTACTTTTAATAAAGAAAACTATCAAGCTTTAAATTGTGATTTTTCTGATCATATCAATATAATAAATACTGCTGAATTTTGGGATAAAATGAAAAACGAAAATGTAGTTGTTTTGTCTTTTAGTGGAAATTTACCTGGCAATAAATACAATGAAAAAGTAATTCGCTTACCTTATTTTAGTTTTGACCCTTTTAAAATGCCAATAAAACAAAATCATGAGTATATTTTAATTTGCGAAAAAGGATTATTGAGCTATGATGCAGCAATTGCTATGGTTGAAGCGCATCCAAATTTAAAAGTTTACAATCTGGAAAACGGAACAAATTCTTTAAATCACATCTAAATTGAAAAAAATTCTATGGAAATACTTACTAGAAATCAAAAAAACATCAAAAAATTAATAACTGTAATATCAGTATTAATTCCACTACTTATTGTAATTCTCTTTCAAGTAAAATTTGAAGGTAATTTTTCTTTTTTACCTCATATTTATGCGGTTATAAATGCATCAACAGCATTAGTGCTAATTCTTGCCGTTTATTTTATCAAGAATGGTAATCGGAAAATGCATGAATTATTGGTGAAAATTGCCTTTTTACTTTCTATAACATTTTTAGTGATGTATATTCTTTATCATGCTACAAGTGAAGAAACAAAATTTGGAGGCGACGGAATGATAAAATACTTGTACTTTTTTATTTTAATAACACATATTATCAGCTCTATTTTTTTAATACCATTAGTGCTTCACACATATTTTAGAGCTTATATTAATGATGTTAAAGGTCATAAAAAAATAGCACCAATTACCTTTATACTTTGGGAATATGTAGCAATTACAGGCGTAATTGTTTATTTAATGATTTCTCCTTATTATCAATAGCAAAAACGATATTGGCAATAAATCTCAATTGTTTCTGATATATTTTTAATTTACATTACTTATTTTTATCTACTTATAAATAATAATTATCTAACTATTATTTTTTAAAGTTTGTAATTGCATACATTGTCATTGAAATTGAAATCAATTAAACAATAATGCATTATACTTCAATACAAAGTAGAATTACACATTTTACTGCCGCTAAATTTTCAGATTATCTGCAATTAGTCAAAGTCCGATTAACAATGTCTGTTGTTTTTTCAGCAGGTGTTGGCTATGTTCTTGGAGTAGAGTCATCAATCAACTTTTTCCTTTTAGGAATGTTACTTTTAGGAGGATTTTTAATTACTGGTGCAGCAAACGGATTAAATCAAATTTTTGAAAAAGATTTGGATAAATTGATGACTAGAACTGGCAATAGACCCGTTGCTTCTGGAAGATTATCCGTAACAGAAGCCTATGCCGTTTCTCTGATTTTAGGAGCTTTAGGAGCTTTTCTGCTTAATTATTTTTTCAATTTCTTATCATCAATGATAGGAGTTTTATCATTAATTATTTACGCTTTTATTTATACTCCGTTAAAACAAAAATCTCGTTTAGCAGTATTTGCGGGAGCCATAGCAGGAGCCGCACCACCAGTTATTGGTTATGTAGCAATTACTGGCACCATTGATATGTGGTGTATTTTACTTTTTACATTACAATTTTTGTGGCAATTTCCACATTTTTGGGCTATCGCATGGATGTTAGATGATGATTACAAAAAAGCAGGATTTAGATTATTACCATCACTTAAAGGAAGAACAAAATATAGTGCAATTATTACATTTTTCTCAACTAGCTTAATAATACCATTGGTATTATTTTTTTATTTTGAAAACTACGTTGGTATTGCAATAGGTTTTTTGATGCTTATTTTAACCATCAACTTTACATATCAATCATATCTGTTATATAAAACTAGACAAATGGAAAGTGCTAAGAAATTGATGTTTGGCTCTTTTTATTATTTGCCTTTAGTTCAAATACTTTTAATGATTTCAAAATACCTTTAACTAACAAAATCTTATATTGATTAAAACAAAATAATATGTTATTACTTTCAGCATTTGCATTTATTTTAATTCTATTTCTGATTACTTTCTTTTATCTAAAAGGAGGTGATTTTAAAGAAATGTTCAAGGGAAATCCTGATGATTTAAATTTTGATGAACAAGAAAATAAAACTCAAGGTTGGCTTTTTGTAGCATTTGGAATTGGTTTCCTTTTATTTATTCTATTCCTTATTTTTAAATGGGGTGGTTCTTTATTACCAGAAGCAGCGTCCGTTCACGGAGCAGATGTTGATTCATTAATGTTAATTACCGGTATTATTATCATTTTTGTTTTTGTTGTTACACACATTTTGCTTTTTGTTTTAGTGTATAAATATGCATTTAATAAAAATAGAAAACCTGCATTTTTTACGCACAATTTAAAACTGGAATTATTGTGGACAGCTTTACCAGCAATGGTTTTAGTGGTTTTAATATCTGTAGGATTATACAATTGGAATTCAATAATGACACCTTTAGATGAAAATGATGATATCGTTTTAATAGAATTATATGCTAAACAATTTGACTGGACTGCTCGTTATGCAGGAAATGATGGAAAGTTAGGACGAGCAAATGTTTTTTTAATAAAAGGATCTAATTTTTTAGGAATTGATACTACAGATGTTGTTGCTTTTGATGATAAAATTGTTAAAAATGAGTTTCATCTTCCAGTAAATAAACCAGTTCAATTTGTCTTTAGAGCTCAAGATGTAATGCATAGTGCTTATATGCCACATTTTAGAGCACAAATGAATTGTGTCCCTGGATTAAAAACTCAATTTAATTTCACTCCAAAATACACTACACAAGAAATGAGAAGAATCACCAAAAACCCAGATTTTGATTATATACTTTTATGTAATAAAATATGTGGTATGGCTCATTTTTCAATGAAAATGAAAATTGTTGTAGAAAGCGAAGAAGATTACAATTTATGGTTGGCAAGTAACCAATCTTTTAAACAATAAAGAAATAAAATTTAATATTTATGGATATTACACATTCAGAACATAAACATCACGAAAGTTTTATCTCGAAATACCTGTTTTCTCGCGATCATAAAATGATTGCAAAACAATTTATGATTACTGGTTTTACCATGGGATTCATTGGTATTATCATGTCTGTTTTGTTTAGATTACAATTAGGATGGCCAGGAGAAAAATTCTTAATAAATGATTTATTATTGGGAAGTTGGGCAAACGGCGGCGTTATAGCCCCAGATAAATATTTAGCATTAGTTACCATGCACGGAACCATTATGGTTTTCTTTATGTTAACTGCTGGTTTAAGTGGAACTTTTAGCAATCTATTAATCCCACTACAAATTGGAGCACGTGATATGGCTTCTGGATTTATCAATATGTTATCGTATTGGATCTTTTTTGTTTCATGTATTGTGATGTTAGTTTCTTTAGGAGTAGAGGGCGGTGCAGCATCATCCGGTTGGACCATTTATCCTCCATTAAGTGCTCTTCCAGAAGCTATTCCTGGTTCAGGTTTAGGAATGACGCTTTGGCTTGTTTCAATGGCACTTTTTATAACCTCATCATTAATTGGAAGTTTAAATTATATCGTAACAATTCTGAATCTTAGAACTAAAGGAATGACTTTTACCCGTCTACCTTTAACAATTTGGTCATTTTTAGTTACGGCAATTTTAGGAGTTTTATCATTTCCTGTTTTATTGTCAGCTGTTCTATTATTAGTATTTGATAGAAGTTTCGGTACTAGTTTCTATTTATCTGATATCTATATTGGCGGACAAGCACTTGAGCGTTTTGGTGGAAGCCCAATTTTATTTGAACATTTATTCTGGTTTTTAGGTCATCCCGAGGTTTATATTGTTTTGTTGCCTTCACTAGGAATTACTTCTGAAATCGTTTCAACCATGTCAAGAAAACCAATATTTGGATATAAATTTATGATTGGTTCAATCTTAGCTATTGGTGGATTATCATTTATCGTATGGGGACATCATATGTTTGTAACTGGTATGAATCCATTCTTAGGAGCCGTATTTACAATAACAACATTATTAATTGCTATTCCATCAGCTATTAAAGTATTTAATTATTTAACTACTTTATGGCGTGGAAATATCATCTTTTCTCCTGCAATGTTATTCAGTATCGGATTAATTTCTACTTTTATTACGGGTGGATTAACAGGTTTAATTTTAGGGGATGCAACTCTTGACATCAATGTTCACGATACCTATTTTGTAGTAGGACATTTCCATATAGTTATGGGATTATCTGCAGTCTTTGGAACCTTTGCTGGAGTATATCATTGGTTCCCAAAAATGTTTGGTAAAATGATGAACAATACTTGGGGTCAAATTCATTTCTGGATTACAATCGTTACTGCTTATGGAGTATTTTTCCCGATGCACTTTTTAGGATTGGCGGGAGTTCCAAGACGTTATTATACCAATTCATCATTTCCAATGTTTGATGATTTTGTAAACCTTAATGAAATCATCAGCATATTTGCAATCATCGCATTTATAGGTCAATTTATATTTATTTTCAATTTTCTTTATAGCATTTTCAAAGGAAGAAAAGCAAGTCAAAACCCATGGAGCAGTAACACTTTAGAGTGGACAACACCTGTTGAGCATATTCATGGAAATTGGCCTGGTGAAATACCTGAAGTACATCGTTGGCCTTATGATTATAACAAACCTGGATATGAAGAATTTATACCTCAAAACGTACCCTTAAAAAAAGGTGAAGTTGAAAGTGTTTAATTTAAAAACTTATGGAAAATAATTTATCTATTTATAATTACGAATTTTCTGAAAACAAAAAGGCTAAAGAACCTTTATTGTGGATAGGATTAGTAAGTATTATCATGTTTTTTGCGGGATTAACAAGTGCTGTTATTGTTAGTAGCACCAGCAGTACTTGGAAAATATTTACACTACCTAACACTTTTTGGTATAGTTCAATTGCCATTATTATAAGTAGTATTACTTTTCAATTAGGATATAGTTTTGTTAAAAAAAATAATCTTTTATTACCTAAACTACTTTTTATCTCAACTTTAATTTTAGGTTTTACATTTGTTTATTTTCAATATGAAGGATTATCATACTTGTATCAACAAGGAATTTATGCAACAGGAAATAAAAGCACTACTTCAAGTTCCTATTTATATGTATTAACAGTTTTACATATTTTTCATTTGTTTTTCGGAATTATAAGTTTAGGGGTTGTAACCACAAAATCATTAATGAATAAATACAATAGCAGTAATTTTTTAGGAATTAAATTAAGTTTAACCTACTGGCATTTTTTAGGAATACTTTGGTTGTATTTATTTATGTTTTTAACAATTATGATGTCTAAATAACAATATTATTATGAATCAAAACGATCACACAGATAAAAAATCAAATTGGGGAGGCGGAATATCGCCTTTTAAAACCAGCTATGGAAAACTAATGATGTGGTTTTTCTTGGTTTCTGACGCACTTACTTTCTCAGGATTTTTAGTTGCATACGGATTCTACCGCCACTATTTTATTGATGTTTGGCCAAGTGCTGAAAATGTGTTTACTCATTTTCCTTTTTTGCATGGTAATCATCCATTGTTATATGTAGGTTTTATGACTTTTGTGTTGATTATGAGTTCTGTTACTATGGTTTTAGCTGTAGAATCTGGACAAAGATTATATCATAAAGGAGTTAAAATATGGCTTGCTTTAACTGTTGTTGGTGGATTAATTTTCTTAGGTTCTCAAGCTTGGGAATGGGGTCATTTTATCAAAGGAACTGAAATTGGAGCTATACAATTAGAAAAAGGCTATTATCATTTACCTGATGGAGAAGTAAAATCTACCAATGGTATTATCGCTAGATGGGAAGATGAATCAAAACAACGTTTATTACTACCATGGCAAAATGAAAATGGGTATTATGCTGTTTCAGGTGAAGATTTAGCAAAACTTACTAAAAATAGCACTCCTGTTTACGGAGCTAATTTATCGGTTAATGAATATGGACACAAACTCTTTGGAAACTTTTTCTTTTTCATTACAGGGTTTCACGGACTTCATGTTTTAAGTGGTGTTATTCTTAATTTGATTGTTTTATTAAATGTTTACAAAGGAACTTATCAAAAAAGAGGACATTATGAAATGGTAGAAAAAGTTGGACTCTATTGGCATTTTGTCGACTTAGTATGGGTATTTATTTTTACATTCTTTTATTTAATTTAGAACAAAATTATGGAACATCAAGATGAATCATTACGATATTACCATCTAAAAACTGAAGCAGAAGGTAAACAAACAAGAAAATTAATTTGGCGTATTTTCTGGATTTTACTGGCGGTCACATCAGTTGAAATTATTCTCGGACTTTTTTATAAAGATTGGGAACTTTCATGGGGTTTTGTTAAAACTACTTTTTTACTTTTAACTGTTGCAAAGGCATATCTAATCGTTTCTTATTATATGCATTTAAAATACGAAAAATCATTTTTAATTAAAATCATTATTATCCCGTATGTAGCACTAGGATTATATTTAGTTGCTCTCATTTTAAATGAAGGAAATTATTCTATTATTATGCATAACTGGCTTTGGTAAAAAATCTATTAATGAAACTATTTAAAAAAAATAATCTTATTGTTTTAGCAATAATTGCATTGCCATCACTATTTTATGTTGGATTAACAACTGGAGATCACCAATATAAAAGACTCCCTATTTACGGAAAAAATCAAGAAATAATTAAGGTTAAAAAATCTACAAAAGAATTTTATAGTCTAAGTAACTTTAAGTTTACCAATCAAAATAAAGAGTATTTTACTTCAGAAAATTTAAAAGATAAAGTAACAATAATTGGGTTTTTTAATGAAGAAGATGAAAATCTTTCGCCAGCGATTTTAACTAATATTAAATATTTACAACAAAAATTTGATAATGATAAAAATGTTCAATTTTTAGTTATATCCACAACAGAAATCGATTCAAATCAACTAAAAGAGATGGCTGATAAAGTTACTCAAAACACAACTAATTGGCATTTTGTTTCGACAAATCAAACTGAAACTACCAACTTTATCAATAATAAACTTTTTATTAAAAATGTAGATGCTGCTCAAATTCCAACAGATTTAGTTTTGATAGATTTTAGAGGAAGAATTAGAAATTATTTCGACGGAACAGTACACAAAACCGTAAAACAAGATGTTATTGATGCTATCGATATTTTACTAAAAGAACTTTATGTACCTTTAAAAGAAGATAGAAAACCTCTGATTACTACTAAAAAATCATAATAAATACATGAAAACAAAATATATAATATTAATGATACTTTTTCTGTCTTTTGATTTTATGTTTGCACAATGTGCCATGTGTAAAGCATCGTTGGAGGCTGGCATTAAATCAGGAGGAATTGAAGCTGGAGGAATTAATAATGGAATTCTATATCTGATGTTTATACCTTATTTACTAATTGCTGCGGTTGGATTTTTTATGTATAAACATTTCAAATCATAAATGTTGATGCAACTTAAGATATCAAATATTTTATTATTAACTTTTTCTTTATTTCTTTTTATTGGATGTCAAAAACCAGAGAAAACATTACCTTATATCGGATTTCATCAACCTATTGAAAAGAATATTAACGGAAAAATTGTTATAGATACGCTTTATCATACAGTTCCAAATTTTGAGTTTACTAATCAGGAACATCAAAAAATTACACAACAAATATTAGAAAATAAGGTAACTGTTGTCAATTTTATTTTTACCAGCTGCCCAACAATTTGTCCGAAACAAACCAAACAACTTCAGATAATTCAAGAAAAGACAAAAGGATTAAAAAATTACAATCAACTCTCTTTTACGGTA
>JAUYUF010000163.1 GCA_030694835.1 Flavobacteriaceae bacterium
GTTTTGGTTAAATCATTTGCTAGAATCCATGAAACAAATCTTAAAAAACAAGGGATGTTAGGTTTAACTTTTTCCAATGAAGTAGATTATAATAAAATTTTAGAAAATGATACTTTCAATTTTATTGATTTAGTTGATTTTACTCCAGGAAAACAATTAACCATTGAAATTGTACATGAAGATGGTTCTAAGGAAATTATCAAAGCAAATCATTCTTATAATGAAGGACAAATTGAATGGTTTAAAGCAGGAAGTGCTTTAAATTTAATTAAGAAACAAAATAATTAAATATTAACTTTTTTAATAAGAAACTCCTTATAGGTGTTTCTTGCTTTTAAACAAAACATATGCAATTCAATCGTAAAATGATATCAAATATATTATTTATAGCAGCTTTAGCGCTAGTTATATATCCACCATCACGTGCATGGATAATGCGTCAATTTGCTTTTTCTCCTTCAATAGAAAATGTTGAGAATCGTGCATTATTAACCAATTATAATTGGCAGTTAAAAGGTATAAATACTGCTGATATAGATTTTGAAACAACTAAAAACAAAGTAATAATTGTCAATTTTTGGGCTACTTGGTGTCCTCCGTGTGTTGCGGAAATGCCAAGTTTGCAAGATTTATATAATGATTATAAAGATAAAGTGGTTTTTGTTTTTGTTACATCAGAAGGAAGAGAAAAAGTAATGCCATTTCTTGAAAAGAATAACTACAATTTACCAATCTATAATATGAGTTCTCGAGAACCTGAATTATTGTCAACTAGAAGTATTCCGGCTACTTATTTGATTAACAAAAAAGGGGAGATTGTTATCAGTAAAACTGGAGCTGCTAATTGGAATAGTTCAAAAGTTAGAAATCAGTTAGATGAGCTTATAAAGAAATAAAACCTGATTGCGACATTCAGGTTTATTTTATACGTTCAATTTCATATTAAAGATTTAGAAGTTACCACTATAGTATACTGTGTTTTCATTACATCTTTGTTGCATTCTTCCGCATAGTGAGAATCTTCTGTAGCGCCCCCAAAGGTTTCTTTTTGTTTCGTGAAATCCGATGAATTCTAATTTTCTTTTTGAAGTTTTCATAATTATATATTTAAAGGTTATTTATACATATAACGATTATAAAACAAAAAAGTTACAGTACTATGTATTACTTAGTACTATTTTAACAATAGTTTAACAATTAGAATAATAAAATTTCGTGAAATGTTAAATTTGGTCTAATGAATCTAATATAATATTACAACCTTCGATGATCTCTTGTTCAGAAATTGTGAGTGGGGGAGTAATACGAATTGCAGTACCATCAAAAAGTAACCAAAATAGAATTAAGCCTTTATCAAGACATCTTAAAATAATTTTTGATGCAAAATCAGCATTATCTACCATAACTGCTAACATTAATCCAACACCTCTAATTTCCTTAATCTTAGGATGAATTAATAATTTTCTGATGAGTTGTTCTTTAATTAGAACTTGTTTCATTAAATCTGTTTCAGTAACCTCTTTAAGTGTTGCAACTCCAGCCGCCGCAATAACAGGATGACCACCAAAAGTGGTAATATGTCCTAATTTTGGATGTTCTTTTAATAAACTCATGTTTTCATGAGATGAGATAAAAGCACCAATTGGCATACCGCCGCCTAATCCTTTTCCAGTTACAAAAATATCTGGTGTTACACCATAATGTTGGAATCCATATAATTTTCCGGTTCTTCCAACGCCTGTTTGAATTTCATCTAAAATGAGTAAAGCACCAACTTCCTCGCATCGTTGTTTTACTTTTGATAAATAATTATTTACCGGCTCAATAAATCCGGCTCCACCTTGGATAGTTTCCAAAATAACTCCGGCAGTTTTTTTGGTTATTTTATCTAAATCAGCAACATTATTGAATTCGATAAATTTTATTCCAGGTACTAATGGTCTGAAAGCACGATTTTGTTTTTCGGTACCACAAACGCTCATAGAGCCCTGAGTGTTACCATGATATGCTAAATTAGCGGCAATAATCTCACTTCTTCCGGTCACTCTTTTAGCTAATTTTAAAGATCCTTCAGTGGCTTCTGTTCCAGAATTTGTAAGATAAACGCAGTTTAAAGATTCGGGTAAATTTTTGGCTAATAAAGTAGCAAGTTCAACTTGTGGCTGCTGAATAAATTCTCCGTAAACCATCACGTGCATATATTTATCTACCTGATTTTTAACCGCTTCATTCACTTTTTGATTGTTGTGTCCCAGTGTATTAGCCGATACTCCGGCTACAAAATCAAGGTGTTTTTTATGGTTGATATCATAAATATAAGATCCTTTAGCATATGAAATTTCTATAGCTAATGGATGAGGCGTTGTTTGTGCCTGATGCTTAAAAAATAATTCTTGATTTGATTCCATCATTCAATATCATAAACAAAAATATCTTCTTTAGTTTTTGGTCGTTCCTTATCTCTCCAGAAAAACCCTTTAAACAATTCAAATTCTTTTGGAAATTTTGATGGGGGATAGGTCATTCCATCAGGTTTTCTTAAGAAATCTATAAAATTAATTGTATTCTCTCCTAATTCGAATTCTATTTCACTGCATTTCATTTTTAAAATTCCGACTAAATCTTCATCATCATTTCTTAAATAATTGATAACCTCTCCATTACCATTAACTCTAATTTTTTTGAGTTTATTTTCGATGAATTTACCGAGAATATTTTTTCCTTTAATTTGATTAAAACCACTAGAATCTTTTTGAATTACAAAAGCATTATTAATCACTTTTAAAGAATCTAACTTACTCGTTTTGATATTAGATATCAGATATATAGTATCTCCAGTTACTTGATTTCCATCAGACCAAAGAATTGGTTTATGAATCATTTTTGTAATTCCAGTTGCTTGATTGCTATAAACCGAATCGCACTTACCTTGCAAATCTGATTTGAATATTTTTACTTTATGAAAAGCTCTAATTTTTCGTTCATTAGATTTTCCAACAACCATCATTTTTTCACCATGAAGATACATGGAATCTTTTTCTGAAAGTATAATTGCTACTGGTTTTTGAACTACATATGCAGAATCTTTTCTTTCAAAATACTCAGCATAACCACCTTTTATAACCGTTTTATTAATAGAATCGGTTATGACTAAATTCTTAGAAGCTGAAATAAAACCATTAATTTGATGATAATATAAACTATCTGCTTTTATGACTCTGTCTTTATATTTGATATTTGAATTTCTGACGGCATGCGAAATTTTTGTTCTAGTATCATGAAATCCTTTTTCTGTATAAATGGTACTTTCTTTACTATAGATTGTTGACGGACCAAATAAATAAGCCCTTCCTGTATTGGTAAAATAATCTAAATGATTAGAAACTAATCTATTATTAGGACTGGTAATTTCAACTTTATGAACAGCTTGGAATTTTTTATCAATTAAATAATAGTTTCCAACGGTACTCTTTAAGGTATTAGTTTGATCTTTTATAGTTGCTTTATTTCGATAATATAAATGTTGTTCTAATCGATTAAAATGTAGTGTATCAGTAGTTAATGTAATTTGCGGGTCTTTTAAAACTACATTACCCCAAGAAACTGCTTTTTGAGTATTTCCATTATAATCTACATATTTACTAGATTGTGTAATGGTATCTCCTTGATTTAAAAATACTTCACCAACTGCCTGAATTATATTAATATCTGGATATAAAAGTGCTTGTTTACACTTCAATGTAAATCCTTCATGTTCTATTAAAACATTTCCGAGCAACACAATTGCATTTGGGTATTTTTCTTCGTTTTTAAAAGTATTATCAGCATGAATTAACTTAATTTTTTTAAGTTGCCCAAATGAAGTCAATGTAATAGATAACAATAAAAAAAGGATAATATTTTTTTTCAAGTGTTTGATTTTTATACAAAAATACTAAAAATGCTACTAGTTTTAGAAATAAAAAACGCTCAATAAAGAGCGTTTATTGTTACATATGAATTGTTTGAGTTCTGTCTGGACCAACAGAAACTATTTTTATTGGAACTCCAACTGAATTTTCAATAAATTCAATGTATTCTTTAAATCTATCAGGAAATTCATCAGCATTTTTTAAGCTTGTTAAATCAGCTTCCCATCCTTTAAATTCAGTGTAAACTGGCGTAACATTTTCAGGTTCAATATTATAAGGAAGATGTTGAATCTCATTTCCTTTATAAATGTAAGAGGTACAAATTTTTAATGATTTAAAACCAGAAAGCACATCGCCTTTCATCATAATTAATTGAGTGACACCATTAATTTGAACAGCATACTTAAGTGCTACTAAATCTAACCAACCACAACGACGCGGTCTTCCAGTTGTTGCACCAAATTCATTTCCAATTCTACCCATATCAGCTCCAACTTCATCAAATAACTCAGTTGGAAAAGGTCCAGAACCAACTCTGGTTGTATATGCTTTAAATATTCCAAGCACTTCTTTTATTTTATTAGGTGCAATTCCTAAACCTGTACAAGCGCCAGCAGCCGTTGTATTTGATGATGTAACAAAAGGATACGTTCCGAAATCTACATCTAATAAAGATCCTTGTGCACCTTCTGCTAAAATTGTTTTACCTATTTGAAGCGCAGAATTCAAAAATTCTTCACTATCAATAAAATTAAATGATTTTAATTCTTCTACAGCTTCAAAAAATACTTTTTCTAATTCATTTAAATTAAATTCTATTTTAGAATCGTAGAAATCTAATAATTTTAAATGTTTATTTTTGAGTGTTTCATAACGAGTTTTCCAATCTGATAATTCTAAATCTCCAATTCGGAGGCCATTTCTACCAGTTTTATCCATATAAGTTGGACCAATACCTTTTAAGGTTGAACCTATTTTTTCTTTTCCTTTTAAAGCTTCAGAAGCAGCATCTAATAAACGATGTGTTGGTAAAATAATATGTGCTTTTCTCGATATAAATAACCTTCTTTGATATTCTGAATTTTTAAGACCAAGCTTTTCTAATTCATTTTTAAAAATAACAGGATCAATTACTACTCCGTTACCAATAACATTTCTTGCTTTTTCATGAAATATTCCTGATGGAATAGTATGTAAAACATATTTATTACCATCAAAAATTAGTGTATGTCCTGCATTTGGACCACCTTGAAAACGAGCAATAATATCATATTTTTGAGTAAGTACATCTACAATTTTCCCTTTTCCTTCATCACCCCATTGTAATCCTAGTAATATATCAACAGCCATTTTAAGTTTATTTTTAGTTATTCTGATTTCTTTTTTGTGGCGTAAAAGTACAGAGAATGATTGTTAACATCAACATTAAAAAGCTCTTCTATTGATTTTTTTATTACATGGATTCTAGGATCACAAAATTCTATCACTTCACCTGTATCTGTTAAAATGAGATGATCATGTTGTTTATCAAAGTAACATTTTTCATAATGTGCCTGATTTTGACCAAATTGGTGCTTACGAACTAAACCACATTCTAATAAAAGTTCAATGGTATTGTATAAAGTTGCTCTACTAACTTGATATTTTTTATTTTTCATTTGGATGTATAAAGATTCTACATCAAAATGTTCTTCTAAATCATAAATTTCTTGAAGAATTGCAAAACGCTCAGGTGTTTTTCTGTGATTATTATTTTCTAAAAAATTAATAAAAGCATTTTTAACAACTTCTTGATGATTCATTTCATTCATAATTTATAGATTTGGTATTATAACACAACTTATTTTACAGTTTACTAAGATAATTTAATTTAAGAAATCAGAAGTATTAATGCTTATAAATTCTTGTAACTTTTTCTACGCCTTCAATTCGTTTAATACTATCTATAAGTTTTGTTAATTGTGTTTTGTTTTTAACTTTTACCGTAACATTTCCTTCAAAAACACCCGAATGACCTTCGATATTAATACTTTGAATATTTACATTCATATTATTTGAAATAATTCTAGTTATATTATTTACCATTCCAACATTGTCATTTCCAAATATTTTTAAAATAGCAACAAACTCTTCTTGAGT
>JAUYUF010000213.1 GCA_030694835.1 Flavobacteriaceae bacterium
TTCCATCATCGATTACTTCTTTGGCCCATCCCACATTTGATGTCACTATAGCTTTTTTCATCGCCATAGCTTCCAACCATGATACTGGTAGTGCCTCTGCAAAAGAAGGAAAAATACAAATTGTTGCCTGCTCTACTTCATTTTTAATATCAGCATAGGGCACACTGCCAAGATAGTTTACTTTTTGAAAGGATTCCTTTGTAAATAACGGTTTCATCAATTCCCAAGTAGAAGGACTGCCAGAAACGATATCCCTTACATCTTCACCAATTATTATCAATTCAATATCTTTTCTTTTTTTCACCACCTCATTAAATATAAGTGGCAATTCTAACAAGCCCTTTTTTCGAATGATACTTCCAAAATAAAGGAGTGTATTTTCTTTTACGATACTGGTATCTGATGCCTTAAAAAAATTGGTGTCAATTCCATTGGGAATGATGGTAAATTTCTTATTTAACCCGAACACTTGATTTGTCATAGCTGCTGTAAACTGACTTACAGACAGTAATGCTGTTGCCTTTTGTAGCGCTCTTTTTTCATGAAACTTATTAATCCATTTAACGGGTCTTTTTTCTAAATGACAAAAATAGGTATCTGAACCGTGTAAGCGAATTACTATAGGACATTTTGGGGGCTGAATAAAAGAAGTTATCCCTGTCCAGTCAGGTGCTTCAATCACATCAATTTTATTATTCTGATATAAGCTATTAATTTTTCGTTCAATTTTTTTCCGTGTTAACCACCAAGACAAGCCTTTAAATTTAATATTTTTTATCTGATGTATTTCAATACCCTGATCTTGAAAGACAGCATCAGAAGATTGGCTATATACTAAAACAACAACTTTACAACCTTTATCTAATAAACCCATTGCTAGGTTTTTAATACTCGTTCCAATACCCCCTGAGTTTCCTGTTTTGGAATGGGGATATTCAGGAGTAAGAAAGGCTATTTTCATAATTTTATTTTTTTACCCAAATGCAAGAAATATTTCTACCATTTAATTCCTTTTTTTTAATCAAATTATTTTCCTTCTGAACGTATTCTACTGTTAAAGTACTTTTTAAAAAACCAAAAAAACAGTAAGATCTATGACTAATCAATTTATAATTTCTAAAATGTTGTTTCAAAAATTTAAATGATATTCCTATTTCTTCTTTATTCAATTTGCTTTCTACACGAATATCAGTTACACTCCAAATTTCATCAGCTGACATTCTTCGTTTGATAACTTTTTCTTTTAATAGTTGATTATTTACTAAATCAATATATGTTTTTCTACCTATCAATCTATTAATAAAGTGCTTCCAATTTTTAGGGATTATTTGCTTAATCGTTTTCTTTTTAGATAGAGAGTTTAATTCTTTATTATATTGTTCAATTCTATTTATATAGATTTTATCTTCAAGATAATCCCCATTTGGATCTTGTAAATGAATTAGAATTCCACCTGGTTTTAGCAAACTATCTACTTGACTTAAGAACTTATCTAATTCAGGTATATGATGAAGCACAGAACAAATCATAATAATATCAAAACTATCACTTAAAGACGAAATGTCAGAATTGATTATTGAATACTTTTTTTGCCATTTTTTAGCTTTTTCCTCTGCATATTTTAACATATTTATTGATGTATCTAGTAATGTAATATTTTCGATTTGAAAACCTAATTTAGTATTCAATAACATTTGAGTACTTAATCCAGTACCTGCACCAATATCAAGTAAACATAAATTATTGAGAGTTTCTATTTTTGATATAAATAAATCATCAACAAGTAAATTTATTTGTTCTTGAAGACTTTCCTTCATATCACAATGTAATTTATCATAATGATCTGCTTCATAGTCATGAAAAACAATATTAATTCTTTTCTGAAACTCTTTTGGTGATAATTGACTGCCAGTCTTTTTAACTAATGGTAATAATTTGTAATAACTCATTATCTGATATCAAATTATAAATTTTATTAAACATATTTTTTTTAATTAACTCAAGAATTTGTTTTTTTCAATACCACCAATTTTCCATTTTTTGGATATGTAAATTCGCTTGTTAAAAAGACAATTTTCATATATTCAATAGTTGTAAATGATTTGCTACCATAGCTTGAATCGAAAAAATTTGCTCAATTATTACATTCGTATTTTGATCAATACTTTTTGTCCCATGACAAAGTTGCTCAATTAAACTACTTAAAGCATCAATATCTTGTGGTTGGATAATAAATCCATTTACCCCATCCTTAATTACTTCTTCGTTACCTCCAACAGCCGTTGTAATCACGGGAACATTAGCACTTAAACTTTCTAAAATCGATAAACTAAAACATTCCATATGGGTAGGTTGTACTAAATAATCATATTGGGCATAAATTTCATATAAATTAGGCACACTACCTTTAAAGGTAAAACAAGTTTCTAATTGATGGTGTATTATTTGATCTTTCAGTTCCTGTTTGTATGGACCTTCTCCATACATATCAATTGTTAATTTTTCCTTAAACTTATCAGGTAACAATGAAACAGCACTGATTAAATCTTGAATTCCTTTAGAATATCGCAAATGACTTGCAACTAAAAAAGAAGGATTTTCCAGGTTTCTTTGTACTCTTTTTTGATATAATTGATGTTCTATACCATTATAAACAACTTTAGTTTTCTTGCCAATATGGTTTCCAAAATCCTTAATCATCTCTTTACATGTATACGCAGAAACTCCAATAAATAAATCGATATAGCGAGCAAATAACCATCCCTTTATGCGTTTCATCATTCTCTTTTTAAGAGAATATCCTTCCAGTGGTCTAGGATTATGATCCACAGCAATTACTTTTGTAACACCCATTTTTTTAACTTCCTTAAAAAATGGAGTACACAATTCTACAAAATGAGTGATGACTACATCAAACGTTATTTGCTCTTTCTTACAATAGGTTAAAAAGGATTCTTCTATTGTGTTGTTATTTGCTGACATAATAGTTAAATTTTGATACGGACCGTGAACTTCCTTATTCGGAAAAAACCATCTTATATCGTAACCTATTTTCTTACATTCGGCATCGAACAACCAAAAGAATCGGTCCATACCACCAACACGGTCGGGCATTAATCTATAATTACATACAACTGCTATTTTTTTCATGCACACCATGTTTTCAAGGTTTCAACTATCCTTTTACTGGTGCCCTCTATGGGTTTCCCTATTTGTAAAGCTAAAAATTCTTTTTGTTCTTTTTGTCTAGCCGTTGGATGTTCTAAACAATTATTAATTGCTTTAATTAATTCATCTGCCGTTTTAACCACTTCTGTCGATTTACTGTTCACCATGCATTGAATATGGGTATAATTTAGAAAACGCTGGTCATTAACCAAACCATTCTTTCCATTTCCAAAGATTATATTTATAATAGGTTTCTGAAATACCATGGCATCTAAACTCATGGTTGACAACATATTAACAGCTACATCGCAGTATTGCACTATCGATTTTAAATCGGACACATCCTGTATGGAGGGAACACGTTGTGACCAGGATTCCTGATGGTCGTTTCTCGATAATTTCCAGTCGGGATAATTCCACTTTATAAAAGGAAATTCACTTACCAATTGTTCAAAGCGTTTCGGTTCTTCTGCAGGAGAGGTTCTTACCACTAAATTTACTTTTTTTATAAGTTGATGTTGTTGAATAGCATTGGCGATACATACAATATAAATGTCATCATTGGGACTGGTTGAAATATCACCACAACTGAATAATAGTATAGGCAAATCCTCTTCTAACTGAAATCGTTTGAAAAAAGTTTCTTTTTTAACACCATATCTATTTAATATATAGGGCTCAAATTGTGGGGTTCCCACCACTTCTATTTGATGTTCATTAATGAACTGATAAAACTGTCTCAATTCTCGTTTCATCAAATTACTCCATACTAGGTAGTAATCAAAATTACCCGCCATTCTTCCTTTAGATCCTAAATTATCCCAACTAAAAATAAAAGCTGCTGTTTTAATGTTCAATACTTCTGCTGCATAAATTAATGGAGCACTATAAGGCGGACGTTGATGAGTAAAAAATAACAAATCAACATGCTGATTTTTTAATAAATCAATATAACCTCTTGTTATTGGGTTTGATTTAAAGCTTAATTGTTGCAGTTTCGTATATCTTTGAATCCACTTTTCTGACTTGAATACTGAAGTCCATCGGTGTAAAAACCGAGTAGCATAACCTCTAGGAGTTTTTAAAGTTGAACGATTAGTTTCGATGTTATCTTGAATACCCAAATTATCTGTTGCATTTACATACAAATGTGTTAGCTCTTTAGCTTTTCTAAAAAACCATGTAGGAAATTTTTCCTGATATACCCGAAGTTCTACAATCGTACAATTAATGTCTAAATCATCATAAACCGATTTTGGTAAACAGGAGAATAGAACCACTTTATCAAAGGAATGTTGAGCCTCTGTGATAAAATTACTGAGGATAAAATTGCGATATCCTACCCCATCAGTTATAACGATTCCTAGTTTATTCATTTATACGTTTTTGATTATTTCATCATACTTCATTTCAATTTTTCTTTTCCATTTTCTCATCATATTAGTGATGAAAAAAGATTTATCTCTAAAAAGAATAGGTAAAGCATCTTTAATAATGATATTCTTATTGCCAATTAATTTCATCACCTCATTTATTCTATCGGTATGCATTTTGTTTTCACCATATGAACGCGCATACCATGAATGGTAAAAAATCAAATCATTATTAAAATATACTGCATTGGTAATGTTATCATCAGCTAATGGTTGGTCGGATTCTAAAAATAGAAACTTCTTTCCATTTCTTCTTAACCAAAGATAAAAACAATAATAAGGCTCATATAAGCTATTTACGTCATAATTACCTTTAAGATTTTTTAAATCATCTTCAAATTCATTTTCAAAAATAATATTATTCTTTAAAACCTCACTACTTTTCCAAATCAATTTAATTTCTTTTAAATTTAAGATTGTAAAGAAAGTATTGATTAAATATGGATTATATATTCTATGACTAATTACACCACCATCTCGAATACCACATACCGTATAATTTTCTTTTTTCATTTTTTCTATGACTTCAAAAACAAGTTCAGATTTCTCAAAAAAAACATCTTCATCAGCCAAAATCAACCATTCTATTTCAAATTTTTTTAGCTTTTTCATCATATAAATAATACTATGAATACTATGCATTCCGTTACTACCATCAATTATATATTGTTGAATCCCTTCCGGAAAAAAAGTTGAACTTTTGGCATATAAATCAAAATTTATAATAGTAGTTAATATGGCAATTTTTGATTTATCCAATTTTAAATAAATATATTATCAATTAAATCTATATTTAAGAATTATCCAGAAATTGTTTTTGATGGTTGATATTCCAAGTCTTATTACCTAATATGGTCGATAAAAATAATTTGGCACTTTTGCCTGTGCCAAAAGGTTGAACAATTTCCCTATTATTATTTCCAATTAAAACTTCAACGGCCTCAACAATTTGATCAGATAAACATACAATATTCTGAATGACGATATGACTAACTCTATTTTTTTGGCGACTTCCTATGTTAATAGTTGACACTCCATAATAAGGAGCTTCACGAATACCAGCACTAGAATTACCAATAATAAAATCAGCATTCTTTAATAAGGTCAAGAAATATTCAAAACGCAAGGATGGTAAAATTCTAAAATTGGAATTTCCTTTTAATTTTTCATATTCTTTTAAGATTATTGATGAACCTAAGTCGTTATTAGGATACACTAACAAATATTTTTTGTCTGTTTTTATTAAACCTTTTACCCATTCCTTTACATATACATTCATCTGTTCAATTTCGGTAGTAATAGGATGAAATAATGCAATGGCATAGTTTTCAAAAGGAATCTCATAATAGCTTTTAGCAGTTTCTAAATTAGGCAAAGTATTGGAAAACATTACATCAACATCAGGTGAACCTATAACAGCAATCGAGTCATCGATTTCCCCCATTTGCAATAAACGCATCTTTGCTTCCTCATTGGATACAAAATGTAAATGACTTAATTTAGAAACAGCATGACGAATAAGTTCATCAATCGTTCCCGACAATTCGCCACCTTCTACATGCGCCACTAATCGATTGTTTAACGACCCGACAATAGCACCCGCCAAGGCTTCTACTCGATCTCCATGTACTACAATTAAATCAGGTTGGTGTTGTTTTATAAAACTTGAAAATCCTTCAATCGTTTTGGCTAAAGTCAATTCCATTGTTGTTTCGCACGTCGTATTTTTAAAAGTATGAATATTTTTAAACCCCGATTTTTGGATTTCTAATAAGGTATAACCATAAAGTGGATTTAAGTGCATACCGGTAACAAACAAATGAACTTCAAAATCACTTCTATTTTGAAGAATTTGAATCAGAGGTTTTAACTTTCCAAAATCCGCTCGTGTACCCGTAAGAAATACGATTTTTTTATACATTTTTTTCGGTTCAATAAATAAAACTCAAATATAACATTTTAAAATTATCAGACTACGTATGTCGTGTCAGTCTGAGCTTGTCGAAGACCCATCACCTAGTTTCTCATATTCTGTATAATTTTTTGAATACTCTGTTAATTTACCCCATTCACAGTTTATTAAAGCTTGTTTTTTTATCCTACTCCATCCTTTAATTTTCTTTTCCATCATAATAGCTAGTGTAGAATCTGTAAACATTTCAAACCAAACTAATACCACGGGTCATCTTTGATAAGTATAAGGCAAAATAAAAAACACACCCCTAACCCCTCTCAAGAGGGTAATTAGAATTGCTTACAACTCACATACGTCATTTTATATTGCTTTTTTTAGAATAAAAATATACCTCAGCTTGACAAAATTACTACTCTATATCTTCCCTACTCAATTGTTCGTCATATAAAATATCTCTATTGGCCACCTTTCCTATAATATCATTAAAATGTTCTGCTAAAATTTTTCCTGTTCCGGGTCTTTTTACCCAAATATTATCTTTAGTAAAAACTTCTCCTTTTCTAATGGGTGCAATACTACAAACTGTTGCAAAAGCAAAATCCATAGTCACCTGTTCTTCTTTAGCGGGTTCTTTTTTCCCACCTCGCATTTGCCATATTTCATAAGAACTTTTAATAAGTTCCACACAAGCTTTTTCATCCATACTGCATACAATATCAGGTCCAGTACGATTCATACGGTCTGTAAAATGCCGTTCTAATATACTCGCTCCTAAGGCAACTGCTCCCAAACAGGCATTGTTATTTAGGGTATGGTCTGAGAGACCAAATACTTTATTGGGAAAAGCCTGGTACATGGAGGTCATAGCTCCAAATCGCACCAAATGACTTGGAGTTGGGTATAAATTAGTGGTGTGCAACAAGGCAACTGGTACTTGATGTTTATCAAATATATCCACCGCTTTTTTAACACTTTCAATTGTATTCATACCGGTACTTAAAATTATCGGTTTACCAAACGAAGCAACATGTTCTAACAAGGGATAATTATTACATTCACCTGAGCCAATTTTATAAGCAGGAACTTCCATTCGTTCTAATCTGTTAGCAGCATCCCTAGAAAATGGGGTTGATATAAACAACATCCCTTTACTCTCTACATAATTTTTCAAACTGATCTCATCCTCTTCGGACAATGCACAACGCTCCATAATTTCATAAATGGAAACCTTAGCATTCCCTGGTATTACTTTTTTGGCTGCCCCACTCATTTCATCTGCAACGATATGAGTTTGATGCTTGATCAGTTCTACTCCCGCACGATGAGCAGCATCTACCATTTCAAAGGCTGTTTGCAAAGAGCCTTCATGATTAATACCTATTTCAGCAATCACCAATGGTGGATAATCCAACCCTATTTTTCTACCAGCAATTTCTATGTATGGATTTTTCATTTTATCATATTTTTTATTCACTTCAGAAACACACCCCTAGCCCCTCTCAAAAGGGGAATTTTAATGACTAACTCTACTTTGGCTGCGCTAAACACTGAGCTCAAAAGAGGGAAGTTTTTATTATTATTCTATCAAAATTAGATTTTTTTTCATTGATTCTTTTCATTAAAAAATATTTGGTATCATTAATCATATAATATACTTTATTAATTCTGTGATTAACTCCCCTCTTGAGAGGGGTTAGGGGT
>JAUYUF010000215.1 GCA_030694835.1 Flavobacteriaceae bacterium
GATGCTCCAAGACCATCAGATCCAAAATTGAAAGAATTATTTAATACGTTTAAATAATATTTTAAAACCAGCTTCGGCTGGTTTTTTTATGAATAAAAAGTTTCTTTAATTGACTTAGGTAATAACTCAATAATATCAGAAGCTATAAATGTTTCTTGTGGATTTTGTCTACAATAAATATCTGAAGTTTTTCCGTGTAAATATACTCCAATTAAACTCGCATTAAAAGGAGTATATCCTTGCGCTATTAATCCAGTTATTATTCCGGTTAGCACATCTCCACTTCCGGCTGTTGCCAACGCTGCATTTCCTGTTGAATTAAAATATAAATTATTTTGATTAGCAATAACAGTATGCGCGCCTTTTAAAACTACAATAAGCTGATATTTATTAGCGAATTCTCTTAGTTTTTCTAACTTTTCATAATCATTTTTCCAAGTTCCAACCAATCTTTCAAATTCTTTCGGATGTGGGGTTAAAACAGAATTTTTAGGAATATATTTTAAACTATATTTATTTTGAGCTAATATATTAATGGCATCAGCATCAATTACTAAAGGATTTTTTTGAAGTTTCAGAAAGTTTAAAAATCCTTCAATCGTTTTTTCATGAAGTCCAATACCTGGACCAATACCAATACTATTTGGAACCGTTTTATGATTAAAGTGATGTATTTCTGAATCATTATCAACCTCAACCATTACCTCCGGTATTGATGTTTGTATAATTTGATATCCACATTTAGGAATATAAGCTGATACTAAACCGCTACCAACTTTCAAAGCTGCTTTAGAAGTCAAAGTTATAGCTCCCATTTTTCCGTAACTGCCACCAATCAATAATGAATGACCAAAACTACCTTTATGAGAGAATTTGTTTCTAAGTACAAATAATTTTTGAACATCAAATTGTGTTGTAAAGAAATGATTAGTTGTTAAACTATTGATAAAATATTGACTTAAACCGATGTCTATTATTTCAAAATCTGCGCAATAGTCTTTATTTTCGGGCAACATTAATGCAAGTTTTGGCAATTGAAATGTAAGTGTCTTATTAGCTTTAATAACAGATTCTAAATCTAAAATAGTTTGGTCATTCAATAAACCAGAAGGTAAATCAATAGAAATAATAGTTGATTCAGACTTATTAATATGTTTAATTAATTCTTTGGTAAAACCAAAAGGCGATTTCTTTAAACCAAGTCCGAAAATAGCATCAATCACAATTTCATTTGGCAGGATTTTCGGAAAATCATTTTCATCAAAAACATCATAAATCTTCGCTTTGAGTGATTTAAGTTTATCAAGATTCAAGATAAAATCACCAGACTGTTTGTCTGAGAAATGAACAATATAACAAGTTACATCAGCTTTAATTTCATGCAAATAACGAGCAATTACCAAACCATCGCCACCATTATTACCAACACCACAAAATATTTTAATCAATTTATTGTTGATTAAATCATTTTTTTGGATAGAATCAAAACATTGAAAAGCAGCATTTTCCATTAAATCCAATGAAGTGATTCCTTTTTGCAATATCGTAGCTTTATCAGCTAAATAAATTTGATCAGCAGTTAGAATTTTCATGAAATCATTTTAACAATCATAGGTTGGTCTATCATTAAAAAACATCAGTTCGAGTGTTCCGAACCCTGAGCGAAGCCGAAGGGTCGGAATGTATCGAGAACAGTTCAAATAATATTTAAATTTACTCAATAATTATTAAAAACAGCTTGATTGTAATCATAAAAAAACCACGCTAAAGCGTGGTTAAATGTTATTTTTCGTTGTATTCGCCCATTTTGGAATACTTTTCCATTCGTTTTTCTACAAGTTTTTGGGGCGATAATTTTTTCAAATCTTTATAGGCTTTCAAAATTGTTTTCTCTACTTCCTGATAAGCTCCTTCTCTATCCATATGAGCTCCACCAAGCGGTTCTTTAATAATTCCATCAATCAGTTTTAACTTTTTCATATCGATAGCTGTTAATTTAAGCGCTTCGGCAGCTTGTTCTTTAAATTCCCAACTTCTCCATAAAATTGACGAACAGGATTCAGGTGAAATAACGGTGTACCAAGTATTTTCCATCATATAAACTTTATCGCCAACACCAATTCCCAACGCCCCACCAGAAGCGCCTTCACCAATAACAATGGAAATAATAGGCACTTTTAAAATGGTCATTTCATAAATATTTCTCGCAATCGCTTCTCCCTGTCCGCGTTCTTCAGCTTCCATTCCCGGATAAGCACCCGGTGTATCTAATAAAGTAACTACAGGAATTCCAAATTTTTCAGCCATTCTCATTAAACGAAGTGCTTTGCGATATCCTTCAGGATTTGACATTCCGAAATTGCGATACTGTCTGGTTTTAGTATTATAACCCTTTTGCTGACCAATAAACATAAATGATTGGTCACCAATTTTACCCAATCCGCCCACCATGGCTTTATCATCAGCAAATGAGCGATCTCCATGAAGTTCCATAAAAGTTCCTTTAGTAAGTGCTTGAATATGATCTAAAGTATAAGGTCTAGAGGGATGTCTAGACAACTGAACTCTTTGCCAAGCGGTAAGGTTTTTATAAATTTCTTTTTTGGTTTCTTCTATTTTTTTCTCAATACTCTTACAAGTTTCGAGAACATCTACATCGCTTTCAATTCCGATTAGAACACATTTATCTAACTGTTCTTGTAATTCTTTAAGTGGTAATTCAAATTCTAAATATTCCATATAATTTTAATTTGAGGGAAATACAAATATACTAATTCATCAATTTTAAAAAGCAAAAATCAATTTTATAATTGTGTTATCCTATTTTATAATTTTTATATTTCAAAATTCCGTTAGCTAGTACTGTGAATAAAATTATTAAGGCTCCTACATAAAACATAGAATCCATCATTTCTTTCTCTCCGAAAATTAATACCGCCAAAAGAATTCCATAAACTGGCTCTAAATTAATGGTTAACATTACAGTATATGGACTTAAATAACGCAAAATATTTACTGAAGCTATAAAAGCATAAGCTGTACAAATACTACTTAAAATTGCTAAATAAATCCAATCTGATGATTTTAGTTGAAAAAATTCTGGTGTAAATTTTCCGTTAAAAAATAAATATATAGTGATGGCTGCAACACCAAAAAATATCTGATAAAATGATATGGTTGCCGCTTCATATTTTTGAACAAACAAACTGTTTAATACAGAAAATAATGCTGATAAAAACGCTGATATTAGTGCTAGTAAAATTCCTAACCAATAATTAGTTTCAACATTAAAAATGAGATACAAACCTAAAACTGCAATTAATCCGAAAAGGATTTCAATATAATTTACTTTTCTTTTAAAAAAAACAGGCTCTATAAATGATGCAAAAAGCGCACCGGTGCTCATAGTTACTAAAGCTACAGAAACATTTGACACTTTTATAGCTGCAAAAAAAGTAACCCAATGTAAGGCAATTACTAATCCTCCAAACATAAATTTTAGACCTATTTTTGCGTCAATTTTTAGTGATTTCTTTTTAAATAAAAAATATAATAAAATAAACATTGATGCCAATAACATTCTATACCATACTAATGGAACAGCATCAATACTAATTAAAGCTCCTAAAATTGCTGTAAAACCCCAAATAAAAACTATGAGGTGCAGGTGCAGGTAATTCTTTAAATTATTTGTTTGCATTTCTATATAAAAAAAAGGCTAAAACTCCGAAAACAACATTAGGTAACCAAACCATTAAAAATGAATTAGTACCAGCTACAGATCCTAAAACTTCTGTAACTTTCATAAAAAATACATATATAAACATCAGTCCAATTCCAACAGCTAAATTAATTCCAGTACCACCTCTTCTTTTTTTAGATGATAATGAAACTGCAATTAATGTTAAAATAAAAGAAGAAATTGGCAAGCTTGTTCTTTTATGAAATTCGACTATATGAGTGTTCAAATTCTTTTGACCTCGACTTTTTGAAGCTTGAATATATTTATACAACTTAAATGAAGGCATATCTTTTGCAATAAAATCTTCATTTTGCAAATCAAGAGGAACAAAATTAAAAATGGTATCAAACTGAGAATCAACAATTAATATGTCTTTTTCAGGTTTTAAAACTCTTTTTTTGATATTATAAATTGTAAATAAACTATCTGTAGGATTCCAACTGACATGCTCTCCTTGAATTTTATATTTTAATTGATTCCCTTGATATCTTTCAAAAGAAAAATCATACCCTTTATTTGTTTCAAGGTTAAAATTTCTAAAATAAATGTAATCAGTTTCGCTTAGTTGCAAATTAGCATCAACAACATAGGTATTATTATATAATCTATTTGACAGATATGTACGTTTAAACTCTTGAAATACTTTATTACTATGAGGTACTATAAAATGATTCATCATTAAAGCAAAAACAGTTACAATTGATGCCCCAATAAAATATGGTTTTAAAAATCGAGTAAAAGAAATCTTAGCGCTATGAATAGCAATAACTTCTGTGTTATTGGAAATTTTAGAAGTAAAAAAAATAGTAGAAATAAACAGCGCCAATGGCATAAAAGTATTGGCATAATAAATAATGAAGTTTATATAATAATCTTTGATTATTAGTTCCATTGTTAAATCTGAATTGCGTAAAAACTTATCAACTTTTTCGGCTACATCAATAGATATAGCAATTGGAACTAAGATCAGTAATGTAAAAACAAAAGATCCAAGATATTTTTTTAATATGTATAAATCTAAAATCCTCAAATCTATAATCGTTTATCCATTTGTTGAACCATTTGATTTTTCCATGTAGCAAAATCTCCTGCTAAGATATGTTTTCTAGCTTCACGAACCAACCACAAATAAAATCCGAGATTGTGAATTGAAGCAATTTGTTTTCCTAATAATTCATTAGAGGCAAATAAATGGCGTAAATATGCTTTTGAATAATAAGTGTCCACATAGGTTATTGCCATTTCATCAATAGGAGAAAAATCGTTTTCCCATTTTTTATTTTTGATATTTATAGTTCCGTGTGCTGTGAATAACATCCCATTTCTAGCATTTCTTGTAGGCATTACACAATCAAACATATCAATACCCAAAGCAATATTTTCTAGAATGTTAATTGGCGTACCAACTCCCATTAAATAACGAGGTTTATCTTTCGGGAGAATATCACAGACTATTTCAGTCATTTCATACATTTCTTCTGCAGGTTCACCAACTGACAAACCTCCAATAGCGTTTCCTTCTGCTCCAACTGAAGCAATAAATTCTGCTGATTGCTGACGTAAATCTTTATAAACACTTCCTTGTACAATAGGGAAAAATGTTTGATTAAAACCATATTTTGGTGGAACTTTTTCCAGATGTTCAATACATCTTTTTAACCAACGATGCGTCATATGCATCGATCTTCTGGCATAATTAAATTCGCACGGATATGGAG
>JAUYUF010000216.1 GCA_030694835.1 Flavobacteriaceae bacterium
ATCCATAGTTGCGATTTCTCTAGCGCAAGTTATACCTATATTGATGAAGGCGATGCCGAATTGAAAACTTTCAATATTGAACACGATAAGCAATTTAGAATTCCGTTTACCAAAGAAGTTATTGTCGCCGCTGGAGGAAAATTAAACATCTTTGCGAGTCCGTGGAGTCCGCCTGCCTTTATGAAAACCAATAATAATATGCTTCAAGGCGGAAAATTAAAAACAGAATTTTACCAAGCTTGGGCTAATTACTATGTAAAATTTATCAATAGCTATGAAAAGGAAGGAATTCCAATTTGGGGATTGTCTATTCAAAATGAGCCGATGGCAACTCAACGTTGGGAATCTTGTATTTATACCGCTGAAGAAGAACGCGATTTTCTAAAAAATAACTTAGGTCCCACTTTAGAAAAGGCAGGTTTGGGTGATAAAAAAATAATTGTTTGGGATCACAACCGTGATTTAATTTATCAAAGAGCCAATGTAATTCTCAATGATGCTGAGGCCGCCAAATACGTTTGGGGAATCGGGTTTCATTGGTATGAAGATTGGAAAGATGGAATCCCAATGTTTGATAACATCAGAAAAGTACACGAAGCATATCCTGATAAAAATTTAATTTTTACCGAAGGAACCAATGAAAAATACGACCTCAATAGAATTAAAGAGGAAGACCCAAAACTGGCTGAACGTTATGGAAAATCAATGATCAATGATTTTAACAACGGCACCGTTGCTTGGACTGATTGGAATATTTTACTGGATGAAACCGGAGGTCCAAACCATGTGGGTAATTTGTGTTTTGCACCTGTACATGGCAATACCAAAACCGGTGAGCTCACTTTTACCAATTCCTATTATTATTTGGGTCATTTTTCAAAATTTATCCGTCCGGGTGCTAAAAGAATTTCAACTGGTTCTACTTCAAATAAACTCTTAACTACCGCATTTATCAATGAAGATAAAAGTATTGTAATTGTTGTGATGAACCAAAGTGATGAAGAAGTATCTTACGGCATTACGTTAGATGTAAAAACGGCTCAAGTTAAAACGCCTCCACACGCCATACAAACTATTATCATAAAACTAGCCCAATAATTTTAACTGATATCAATAAAAATCAACTAAAAATCAATCAAAATGAATAAATTATTCACCATAAGAATCAGTTTAATTGTTGCACTAGGCGGATTCCTTTTAGGATTTGACAGTGCGGTAATTTCCGGAACAATCACCGGAATTAGAACCTATTTTGAAATGTCTGATTGGGAATTGGGCTTTGCAGTAGGATGTGTTATTTTTGGTGCGATGTTTGGAAACATTGCTGCGGGTCCGGCTAGTGATCGTTTCGGACGCAAACCCATTTTAATTGTAACGGCACTTTTATTTACAGTATCAGCCGCTTGGTCTGCCTTGGCAACTTCCTATCCAGAATTTATCATTGCACGCATCATAGGAGGCGTAGGAATTGGTGCCGCTATTTTAATTGCTCCTATCTATATAGCAGAAATTGCTCCACCAAAACAACGAGGCAGTTTGGTTTCTTTAAACCAACTCAACATAGTAATTGGTATTTCCATAGCTTATTTTAGCAATTATTTTTTAAAAGATATTGAAGTTGATAGCTGGAGATGGATGCTGGGAGTTGAAGTAATTCCCGCTTTATTTTATTTTGTAACCTTATTTACCGTTCCTGAGAGCCCACGATGGTTAATCAACCGTGTAAATTTAGTCGGAAAAGCCCAAAATATCTTGGCTAGAATCGGTGGAAAAGAGTATGCAGAAACTACTACACAAGAAATCATCAACCATAAAAATCTGAATATTGAAAAAGGAACTTATGCCGATTTCTTCAGTAAAAAGATGAATACCATTTTAATCATCGCTTTCGGATTGGCTTTTTTTCAACAGATTACCGGAATCAATGCGATTTTTTATTATGCACCAACCATTTTTGAACAAGCAGGCGGCAGTACAGATTCCT
>JAUYUF010000227.1 GCA_030694835.1 Flavobacteriaceae bacterium
ACAGATCGTTTTTACAATTATCTCCAAATATTGCTTGTATAACATCGATGGATGCCGATCATTTAGATATTTATGGAAAGCATGATGTTCTTGAAGATTCGTTTAGAGAATTTTCTCAAAAAGTTACCGATCAATTATTTGTTTGTAAAGGACTTTCTCTTGAGGGGCTTACTTACGGAATTGAAAATGATGCAGATTATAATGTTGAAAATTTGAGAATTGTAAATGGCACTTATCTTTTTGATGTTAAAACACCTATGAATAAGATTCATGATATTGAACTTAATTTACCGGGTCGTCATAATGTTTTAAATGCTGTGGCAGCTTTAGCAATGGCAAATTTTTATGGAGTTTCTCTCAATAATATTAAAACGGCCATTCAATCTTTTAAAGGAGTTCAAAGAAGATTTTCTTATAAAATTAAAACAGAAAATTTAGTATTGATAGATGACTATGCACATCATCCAACAGAAATTAATGCTGTTGTCAATTCTGTTAGAGAATTGTATCCAAATAAAAAAGTGCTGGGTGTTTTTCAACCTCATTTATATAGTAGAACAAGAGATTTTGCTGATGATTTCGCGTTGAGTTTATCAAAATTTGACGAAGTAATTTTAATGGATATTTATGCGGCAAGAGAATTGCCAATTAAAGGGATTACTTCTGAATGGTTATTGTCAAAAATTAAGAATTCATCTAAAAAATTAGTTTCAAAAGATGATTTATCTAAAAATATTTTGAAATCAAAATCAGAAATTATTGTGATGATTGGAGCTGGTGATATAGGAGAAATGGTTGAAAATATTAAAAATCAATTACTTAAAAGATGATAAGAAAAGTATTTACATATTTAAAAGCAATTTTTTTAATTGCATTAGTTGTTTTCCTTTATGGATTTGCATCAACAAGAAATGAACATAAAAAAGTGGAAGGAATTCTCATTGAGTTTGAGAAGGGTGAAAACCTATATATGAATAGAAAAATGGTTAATAAGTTGTTAATACAAAATTCAGAAACCATTATAAAACAACAAAAATCTGTTATAGATTTACATAGTTTGGAGAAGTTAATTTTGACTCATCCAATGGTTCAAGAAGCACATGTTTCTTTAACAATTGAAGGAAATTTAAAAGCAAAAGTAAAGCAGAGAAAGCCGATTGCTAGAGTAATTGATATTGATAAGTCATATTATATTGACGTTCAAGGTAAAGCAATGCCTTTGTCTGAATTGCATTCAGCAAGAGTACCGATAATTACAGGTGAATCTATTAAAGATAACCTAAAAGAAATTCATTATTTGTTAGGTAAAATCTCAAATAATGAGTTTTTAAATAAAAATGTTATAGGTATTCACCGTTATAGATCAAATGAATATGAATTGACAACTCGCGTTGGTGATCAAATTATTGAAATAGGAAATACAAAAGAATTAGATCTAAAAATTAAAAACTTGGAAGCCTTTTTTAAAAAAGGAATTCAAGATAGTTTAATAGGGAATTATAATCGAATTAATGTAAAATTTTACAAACAGGTTGTTTGTACAAAAAAAGATCAGCATGGAGTATAATGAAATTTCGGTAGGATTAGATATTGGAACCACCAAAATTGTGGCCTTAATTGGTCGTAAAAATGAGTATGGAAAAGTGGAGGTTTTAGCAACTGGTAAAGCTAAAAGTTTGGGAGTTCACCGAGGTGTAGTGACAAATATTACGCAAACAATTCAGTCTATACAACAAGCTGTTGATGAAGCAGTCACTATATCAGGAGTAAATATTAAAGGAGCAGTTGTGGGTATTGCAGGACAGCATATTCGCAGTATTCAACACAGTGATTATATTACCAGAACTAATTCTGATGAGGTAATAACTGATGCTGATATTGATAAATTAATCAATCAGGTGAAGAAATTAGTAATGCTTCCTGGTGAAGAAATTATTCATGTATTACCACAAGAATATAAGGTTGATAGTCAGCCAGAAATTAAAGAACCAGTTGGAATGTTTGGAGGAAGAGTTGAAGCGAAATTTCATGTGGTTTTAGGACAAACAGCTTCTATCAATAATGTTGGAAAATGTATAAAAAGTGCTGGAATTGATTTAATTGATATTACTTTAGAACCGTTGGCTTCAGCAGATGCAGTTTTAAGTCAGGAAGAAAAAGAAGCAGGTGTTGCTTTAATCGATATTGGAGGAGGAACAACAGATTTAGCGATTTTTAAAGACGGAATTATCCGTCATACTGCAGTAATTCCTTTTGGAGGAAATGTAATTACAGAAGACATTAAAGAAGGTTGTTCTATTATTGAAAGTCAGGCGGAACTGTTAAAAGTTAAATTTGGTTCTGCATGGCCAGGTGAAAATAAAGACAATGAAATTGTATCGATTCCTGGTTTAAGAGGTAGAGATCCGAAAGAAATAACGCTTAAAACCTTGTCAAAAGTTATCCATTCAAGAGTGATGGAAATTATTGAAAAAGTTTATATCGAGATTAAAAATTACGGACATGAAGAGCCTAAAAAGAAATTGATTGCAGGTATAGTTTTGACAGGTGGAGGCGCGCAATTAAAGCACATCAAACAATTGGTTGAATATGTAACCGGAATGGATACTAGAATTGGATATCCAAACGAGCACTTAGCTGGCGATTCTGATGAAAGTCTTTCAAGTCCAATTTATGCAACTTCTGTTGGATTATTGATGAAAGGATTGAATTCTAAAAAGAAATATGCTGGCGCTTTTATCGAAATAGAAGAAGATGAAAAGGAGCCAATAATTGAAGTAGATTTTGAAAAGAAGCATATTGAAGAAGATGCTGAACAAAAAGAAGAAACCAAAATTCTAGAAAATTCCAAAAAGAATTTCATGGATAGATGGTTTGATAAGTTTAAAGATTTTTTAGATAAAGCTGAATAAAATTTATAGTTATGAGTAATACTAGTTTTAACAACATTAATTTCGATTTACCAAAAAATAATTCCAATGTTATTAAGGTAATAGGAGTTGGCGGCGGCGGAAGCAATGCTGTAAATCACATGTTTGCACAAGGATTAATAGGTGTAGATTTTGTGGTTTGTAATACAGATGCACAAGCACTTCAGAATAGTCCTGTGCCCAATAAAATTCAGTTAGGAGTTTCTCTTACTGAAGGATTAGGAGCAGGTGCAAATCCAGATATTGGTGAGAAAGCTGCTATTGAAAGTATTGATGAAATTAAAAAGCTTCTGAGCGCCAATGCCAAAATGGTGTTTATCACAGCCGGAATGGGTGGCGGAACTGGAACAGGAGCTGCGCCAGTAATTGCTCAAATGGCAAGAGAACTAGATTTACTTACAATTGGTATTGTAACTATTCCGTTTAGTTTTGAAGGAAAAACACGTATTGATCAGGCATTAAAAGGTGTTGAAACTTTACGTCAATATGTTGATTCTCTTATTATTATCAACAATAATAAATTAAGAGAAGTATATGGAAATTTGGGTTTCAAAGCTGGATTTTCAAAAGCTGATGAAGTGTTGTCAACAGCTTCTCGCGGAATCGCACAAGTTATTACCCATCATTATACACAAAATATTGATTTAAGAGATGCCAAAACCGTATTGGCAAATAGTGGAACTGCCATTATGGGATCAGCTACTGCTGAAGGTAAAAACAGATCTCAAAATTGTATCATAAAAGCTTTAGATTCTCCATTGTTAAATGATAATAAAATTACTGGAGCCCGAAATGTACTTTTATTGATTGTTTCTGGAACTAATGAAATTACCATTGATGAGATTAGTGAAATAAATGAATATATACAATCGGAGGCAAAAAGCAATGTAAATATTATTATGGGAGTTGGTGAAGATGAAACTTTGGGCGATGCCATTTCAGTTACTATTATTGCAACTGGTTTTAATAAAGATCAGCAATCTGAAATTACTAGTGGTGAGACCTCAAAAATATTTCATCTTTTAGAAAATGATCAGGAAAGCAAACATGAGTTAAAACCAAATGTTTCTATAAAACCTAAGTACGATTTGCCATTAAAAAAGTTTTCACTGGAAGATGATGTAGAGGAAGAGAAAAAAAAAGAAATTAATTTAACTGATTTTCAATTAATTCCAACCAATGAGCTCATTAAAAATATTGATGTTATTTATGAATTGATTGAGAATGAAACTCTTGAAATAAAAAATGAAATATTAGCTGATACTGAAGAGGAATATATTATAACTTCATTACAAGAAATTGAAAATGAAGTGGATGAAGAAGAGTTAGATGAAAAATATCCAGATGAAATTCAAGCTAGTTTAGTTTTTGAATTCCCAATTGTTGAGCAAAAGAAACTTGAAACTGATATAAAAGTTAACAATATTGAAATTCAAGAATATGATGAAATAAATACCACATCAGAAAATGAAACTGAAGTAATTCATTATAGTTTAGAAGATTACATTGAATTAGAAAAGAAATTTGAAACCTCTAAAAAGCCTAAATTAGAAGATGGAATTTCATTAGAGATTAGAACAAATTTAACTTCAGTATCTATAGAAAGTGAAAATGATTTTAAAGAAGTATCACCCTTAAATTTGACAATAGTTGAACTTCAAAAACGAGCAGCAGAACGTAAAGAGAAAATGAAGGATTTTAATTATAGATTTCACAATCATATAAATCATAATGTAGATGAGTTAGAAAAAGAACCTGCTTATAAACGTAGAGGAGTTGAAATTGATTCTAAAAATTATTCCTCAGATATTCAACAAACTAATATGTCAATTAGTTTAGATAGTAATGATGAAATTAAAATAAGAACCAATAATTCATTCTTACATGATAATGTAGATTAAAGCTACTTAAATTATCTGTAGAACTCGAATGAAACAAGCTGTCTCTTTCGAGTTCTTTTTTTATCTTTGCATCAATAAAAATATATAAGTTATGAGTTTACAAGAAAAAGTTATGGATGCTATGAAAGATGCAATGAGATCTAAAGATAAAGTTGCATTAGAATCATTAAGAGCCATTAAATCTGGTATTTTATTAGCACAAACAGAAAGTGGAGCCTCAGTAGAATTATCAGAAGATGCAGAAATTAAATTATTGCAAAAACTTGTAAAACAACGAAAAGAAAGTGCAAATTTATATCTAAATCAAGGAAGAAATGATTTAGCTGAACCAGAATTAGCTCAAGCTGCTGTTATAGAAAAGTTTCTACCTGAGCAAATGGGAATGGATGAATTAAAAAATATTATTGCTGAAATAATTAAATCTACAGGCGCTTCTTCAATGCAAGATATGGGGAAAGTTATGGGTTTAGCTTCCCAAAAATTAGCTGGTAAAGCTGATGGAAAATCTATTTCAACCATAGTAAAAGAATTACTGAGTTAGAATAATATAAATAGGCTGCGTAGTTCAACTGGATAGAATATCAGATTTCGGCTCTGAGGGTTGAGGGTTCGAATCCTTCCGCGGTCACGAATAAATACTTTAAGAAGGAAAAACGCCAAGCTTGCTTGAGCGTTTTTTTAATTAAAGTATTTTCAAAGCGGAGCTTTGTAAGGAACCACGAAGTTGTATTGTTATCAATATTTTATTCTTTTAATCTTTTAATTTTTTAATTTTTTAATCTTTCAATTTAATTTAATCATAGGATATTTTGTAATTATTCGTTAACTTTAGGATGTTAATCCAAAAAGAAAAGTAGTATGAAAGCGAATGTATTGGTAAAAGACATCATGACTAAAGAAGTTATTACATTACAATTAAATGATTCTTTGGAGTTGGCTGAAAGATTGTTTGATAAATTTAAAATTCGCCATATTCCTGTCGTTAAAAATGGAGAGTTAAAAGGAATGGTTAGCAAAACTGATTTACTTCGAATTAGTTTTTTAGATTCATTAAGTGATGCAGAATCTACAATAGATGAAGCTATTTATCAGCTTTTTTCTGTAGAACAAATAATGATAAAAAATGTTTTAACGCTTTCACCTAATATTACTATTAAAGAAGTAACAGAATTCTTTATTTCTAAAGAATATCACGCTTTTCCTGTTGTAGAAAATAATAAATTAGTTGGAATTATTACAACTACTGATTTGCTTAAACACTTCTTAACTTGCTTTGGTTAATAATTAAAGTGTCGCTTTTTTCTTTAAACTTGAAATAATTTTAGTTGGGTTTTCATTACTAAACACAAAATTTCCAGCTACGAAAACATCAGCTCCAAATTTAGAAAGTAGCTGAATATTTATATCAGTTATACCACCATCGACTTCTATTAAAGCGTTTGAATTGTTGTCAATTATAAGTTTTTTAAGTTGTTCAACCTTTTTATAAGTTGATTCAATAAATGATTGGCCTCCAAAACCTGGATTTACACTCATAATTAAAACCAAATCTAAATCATTAATTACATATTCTAATACAGAAACAGGTGTATGTGGATTTAAAGAAACTCCCGCTTTCATTCCTTCTGCTTTTATAGCCTGAATAGTTCGGTGTAAATGAGTACAAGCTTCATAATGTACCGTTAATATATCGGCTCCAACTTTTTTAAAATCAGAAATATATCTATCAGGATTAACAATCATTAAATGAACATCTAATGGTTTTTTTGCATGTTTTTTAATAGCCTTTATAACAGGCATTCCAAAAGAAATATTTGGCACAAAAACACCATCCATAACATCAATATGAAACCAATCTGCTTCACTATTGTTTATCATTTCAATGTCTTTTTGAAGATTTGCAAAATCAGCAGATAGTAAAGAAGGTGCAATTATTTTAGTCATGGTACAAAATTTATACAAAAATAGGATAAAAAAGAAAACTCTCTATAAAGGAGAGTTTATTATTTTATTTTAACCTAAGGACACTATCCTATAATTTGTGTAAGTTAAAAATAACTTGGGTTGGAATTTACTTAAATTCTGACCCTTTTTTCATAGATGATTAAGAACTGATTGAGGATAATTCCCCA